>JBCCEO010000543.1:0-5921 GCA_039030255.1 Planctomycetota bacterium
ACACGCCCGACCTTGCCGTGCTTTTCGACATCCAACCTCCCTGTGCCGACTGCGACATTGTCCAAAAAGGCCACCGCAAAAACACACTTGGAATCCCGGTCGTCGTATTCATCATCCGGACTGATCTGCTGCTCGACCAGAAATACTTGATCCCGAATGCTGCGAATCGCGTCGGCATGCGAATCATAATCCGTAATAATGGCACGGATCGAATTTGAATCTGTCATTGGATTACCATCATCCTTTCGAACAACTCTCTCATTACGAGTACGCCGTGAGTCATCAGTTCGCAATTATCCTCGCTTGTTTGCTTTTGGTAAGTGGTTGTATCGCGGCACAGGAGAAACCATCTCAGGATAGTGTAGAGAAGAAGTCCGGAGAGCAAGAGCACAAGTACACCAACGCGTTGATTGATTCCACGAGCCCCTACCTACTTCAGCACTCGCATAATCCGGTGAATTGGATGCCCTGGGGACCGGAAGCTTTCGCCAAAGCGAAGCGTGAAAATAAGCCCATCTTCGTTTCGATTGGCTACTCGACTTGCTACTGGTGCCACGTCATGGAACGGCAGTCTTTTGAGGACGAAGAGGTGGCAGAGATCCTCAATGCAAAGTATGTCTGCATCAAGGTGGACCGCGAGGAACGACCGGACATCGATGAACAACTGATGCTGGCTACGCAGCTTTTCACAGGACGAGGCGGATGGCCCAATTCTGTTTGGCTCACCGTCGATGGAAGACCCTGGATGGCCGGAACTTACTTTCCCAAAGAGCAGTTCATGGATGCCCTTGAACAACTCGCGACTGCCTGGACAAAGCAAGCCGAGGACATTGAGAAGCAAGCCAATAGTTTTGCCGAAGCAATTCGTCGCGCTTCAGCCCTCGATCAACCTGAAGAACCACCGACGTTGGACATCCGTCCGTTGCAACGTAGCATCCTCGAAATGCAGCGTATTTACGATGAGCAGCATGCTGGATTTGGCTCCAAGCCCAAGTTTCCTCCGCACGGGATGTTACGCCTGCTGTTCGCTGGATCCGATATGCACGAATCAACCGAATCCATGCTTACGACGACCCTCGATGCAATGTTTTGCGGTGGGATGCACGACCATGTCGGAGGTGGCTTCCATCGCTACTCGACGGACGAAAAATGGTTTTTACCTCACTTTGAGAAAATGCTTTATGACAACGCACAATTGATGCGCGCGTACTCGGAGGCTTATGCTCAAAACGAGGAAGAAAGGTTTGCATTGGCGATTGCAGATATCTTTGGATGGCTAACGCGTGAAATGACGCATCCCAAAGGCGGCTTTTACTCGGCCATTGACTCCGAGAGCGAAGACGGGGAGGAAGGACGCTACTACACATGGTCGATGCAAGAACTTGAAATGGAACTTGGCGAGGAGAAGGCCAGTCAATTTGCCGAAGCCTACAACTTTGAGCCGGCGGGCAATTTCACCGAAGAAGCAACAGGCGAGCGTCCAGGCACCAACATACCATTCCTAGCTATCGACTCACTAGCAAGCACGCTTTCGGACACCGCACTTTCTGAGTCGCGAGCGAAGCTACGTGAAGCCAGAAAGCAACGTGAGTATCCGCATCTGGACGACAAGATCCTGACCGCTTGGAACGGTTTGATGATTTCGGCTTTGGCTCACGCGGGTCGTACTCTCGACGAAAAACAGTACACCCAGGCGGCGGAAAAATCTGCAGGTTTCATTTTGAGCAGTCTGATGCGAGAAAAAGATTTGCTACGAAGCTGGAGAGCAGACAAAGCGATCCTGCCCGGCTATCTAAACGACTATGCCTTCTTTATCGAAGGATTGATGGAACTGCATAAATCAACGAACGATCCTCGTTGGCTGAACGCGGCTCAAGAATTGGCAGACCGAATGCTCGACTTGTTCGAAGACAAGCAAAACGGTGGATTCTACTTCACTGGCGAACAACACGAAGAACTGCTAGTTCGATCGAAGAACTTGCTCGGGGGCGGCAATTTGCCTAACGGGAACGGTGTGGCAGCAATCTGTTTGCTGGAGCTGTATCGACTTACCGACCAAGCCAAGTACTTTGAAGCGGCTGAAAAAACTCTGACTAGCTTTTCCGAATTGATGCTCACTTCTCCAAGGCAAGTCGAACATCTCGTTTTGGCCAACACGCTTTATTTGGAAATCAACGACAATGCTGAAGCCTCGCCTGAGCCGAATGTGGTCGCCAAGCATCAAGGGGTTGCTTTGTCAGCTCAGTTGATCATCAAAGACAACTCCGTCAAATCTGGTGAGACAATCGATGCTGAGTTAGCAATCCAACTAAAACCGAATTTTCACATATATACACCGGACCAAAACGCAAAACTGGATTTTTCGACGATTCCAGTCTCGCTACAGTCAAAGTCAAAAGAACTCGTTCTTGAGAAAGTAGCGTTTCCGAAAGGCAAAAGCAAAGATGACAAAGCGCTCAACAGCACGGTAAACGTCTACTCTGACACGGTAAACATCCCGCTTCGATTGAAATTCCCTTTGTCGCCGGCCGAAGAAACTACATTCGAACTGGAACTCTCGTACCAAGCTTGTGATGACAAGCGGTGCCTAGAACCTCAGTCAGTAAGCCTGAAGTTTCCCATGTTGATCAAATAGCTTTTGCTCGAAGGCGGCCTAGTTTTCGGTCCAGCCGACTACGAAAAAGCCGCCTTCGCGAGCTTTTCCTTACAATCCCTGCGTTTAAACTGGCTCAAGAAGGGAGTAGAATTGAAGTTGCTTCCCGCCGTTTATCCCTCTTCCTCGTCCACCGATTCTTGAGATTCCTCAACTCATGAAGCCGTTTCAAACCTCGCTGATTTCGCTGCTATGCCTTGCAATGGTGAGCTTGGATTCCAGGTCAACCGAACCGGACATAGACTTCAATCGTCAGATTCGCCCAATTCTTTCCGACAAGTGCTATGCCTGCCACGGACCAGATGCTGGTCAGCGCCAGGCAGATTTGAGGCTCGACGTAGCCACCGAAGCCTTCAAAGATCGAGACGGCTCGACGACCATTTCTCCCGGCAACCCTGATTCGAGTCTCCTCGTTGCTCGCATTTTCAGCGAAGATGAGTTCGAGCAGATGCCGCCTGCGGATCATCCCAAACAGCTTTCAGAGCAAGAGAAAGAGCTTCTTAAGAAATGGATCGAACAAGGAGCCGCATGGCAGGATCATTGGGCCTACTTGGTCCCCAAGCGTTCCGAGCCACCTGCGGCCGATGCCAATCCGGATTGGGCACGCAACTTAGTTGACCACTTTATCTCCGCGAAGCTTTCCGAAGTGGCGCTCGCGCCAGCACCGGAAGCAGAACCGCGTAACTTGGTGCGGCGACTTTATTTCGACATTATTGGACTGCCGCCAACACCTGAAGAAGTAGACTCCTTTGTCAACAATCCTAGTGATGCCCGCTACGAAGCACTGGTTGACCAGCTTTTGAAATCACCTCACTTTGGTGAACGACTCGCAATGTATTGGTTGGATTTAGTGCGATACGCGGACACCGTTGGCTACCACGGCGATCAGGACGTATCGATTTCGCCGTATCGCGATTACGTCATCAAGGCCTTTAATGAGAACATGCCCTTTGACCAATTCACCTTGGAACAAATTGCCGGCGACCTTTTGCCTGACCCAACCCAGGAACAACTCGTCGCATCCGGTTACAACAAACTCGGGATGATGTCCGCGGAGGGCGGTGTACAGCCGGAGGAGTATTTGGCTAAATACGCGGCCGATCGAGTCCGCACCGCCTCGACAGTCTGGTTGGGCTCGACGCTTGGGTGCGCAGAATGCCACGACCATAAATTTGATCCTTTTACCTCCAAGGATTTTTATCGCTTCGCTGCCTTTTTCGCAGATATTAAGGAACGTGGGCTCTACTCTGGAGCAAACCGCGACGGCAACTGGGGCCCCTTCGTCAAAGTGGCGGACGAAGAACTGCCTGAGCTTTTGAAACCGCTGGACACGCGTCTGGCTTTATTGAACGAACAGTTCCAGGCTGAAACACCCGAGCTTCTCGATGCACAAACGAAATGGGAAGCGGAACAACTCGCCTTGCTTCAGAGTTGGCGCGCGGCCAAGCCTTCCAAGGCGGAAGCACTGCATGGAACCAAGCTTGAAATTCGCGATGATGCGAGCGTGCTAGCCAAGGGTAAGAGTCCTCCAACCAACAGCTACACCCTTGAAGTCGAGGTAACGGAATCCAACACCACAGCGATTCGCGTCGAAGTCTTGCCCGACGACTCCTTGCCGCAAAAAGGACCGGGCAGGGCAGGGAATGGAAATTTTGTCATCAGCGAACTGCGTGTATTCCCGATTGCAGAGAATAGCGAACAATTCGTATTAGAAAACGCCACAGCTACTTTTGAACAAACCCAAGCTGGCAACGAAAACCCGTACAAAAAATGGGCCGCAGCCGCAGCGATCGACCTCGACGTCAAGGGTTCCACCTGGGGTTGGGCGGTTATGCCTGAGGCTGGTAAGTCGAACGTAATGGTAGCGGAGTTCAAAGAGCCAATTGAGGCTGGCAAGTATCGTGTTGTTGTGGAACAAAACCATACCAACCCTAGTCATACGCTTGGCAAATTCCGATTGTCTTTCAGTGCTCAAGCGAAACCCGTTCGTGCCGAGTCCCAAGATTCTTTAGACGAGAAGATCAAAACGGCTTTGGGAGTCGAAGTTGCGCAGCGAAATGAAGACCAGAAAAATGCAGTTCGAACCGCCTTCCGAAATCGCTGCAAAGAATTGAAAGACGTTCGAGATGAAATCGCCAGAATCAACAAGGATAAAGAGGAAATTGTTAAGCGGCACACGCGTTCCACTTTGATCACAGAGCGCGTCAATCCGCGAGAAATGCGTGTCTTGCCACGCGGCAATTGGATGGACAAGTCGGGCGATGTTGTCGAGCCAGGTGTTCCCCACTTCTTGCAGCAGATCGAGATGGCCGAACGTGCAACGCGTCTCGACTTAGCACAGTGGATGGTTTCCGGCGAAAATCCACTGACGGCGCGCGTTTTCGTCAATCGCCTGTGGAAACTCTACTTTGGAACAGGCCTTTCGAAGATCCTAGATGACGTCGGCTCGCAAGGAGAACTTCCAAGCCACCCAGAGTTGCTCGATACCTTGGCGGTCGAGTTTGTCGAATCGGGTTGGGACATGAAGCAGATGATCAAGCTGATCGTAATGTCTAGCACGTATCGACAATCCTCATTGATGCGGGACGAACTCACCACAACCGATCCCTACAATCGGCTTTTGGCGCGACAATCGCGCTACCGCCTGGAAGCGGAGATCATCCGCGACAATGCACTCGCTGTCAGTGGACTGCTGGTGAAGAAGATCGGCGGACGAAGCGTTAAACCGTATCAACCGGCTGGTCTACTTCGGCACTTGAATTTCCCTAAACGCAGTTACCAGCAAGATTCGGGGGAGAATCAGTATCGGCGTGGCGTCTACACACACTGGCAGCGACAATTCTTACATCCTGCGATGCAAATATTTGATGCACCCGCACGTGAGGAATGCACGGCCGAACGCGCAAGATCTAATACTCCTCTGGCCGCATTGTTGCTCTTGAATGACCCTTCTTACATCGAAGCTGCACGAAGGTTTGCCGAAAATGCGTTGAAGTCCACTAGCGAAAACGAGGACCGAATCCGCTGGATTGTGCGCAATGCGCTATCCCGTGAACCAGAGGAGCCAGAAAAGGTGATCCTGCTTGATTTACTGGAGGCAGAAAAGACAAAGTTTACAGCCTCTCCAGAAGAAGCAAAGATGCTCATCGCAACCGGGCTCAGTCAAGCGAACCAGGAACTCGACCCAGTTGAACTTGCCGCCTGGACTTCGTTGACCCGAGCCATCCTTAATCTTCACGAAACGATTACTAGAAACTAATTTGCTTTG
>JBCCEO010000544.1:0-5898 GCA_039030255.1 Planctomycetota bacterium
GCCGGCTGTTTCGGATTCTCAGGTGGTAGAGCCGATTTGTCGGTATGATTCGTAGCCCCATATTTCTCCAGTAGTTCGGGCTTTCCATCGCGAGTGTCATGCGGGTGAGAGAATCCAAAATAGATCAAGAACGGGTCTTTGTCCTGAGTGGCTTCTCGGTTTCCCAGATAGTCGAGCACTTGTTCTGCGTGCCAGGTGCTTCCTTGTTCATCACTGGCTCCGCGACGTGTTGCGTCCTTACGAACCGTAAAAAGCTTGTTGGCTCCTTCGAAGCTATTGCCTTTCTTGCAGGTGCGCATGGTGTCATAACCGGCGGCATTGAAGACAGCTGGAAGGGAGTTGGCTGCGAGGACTTCAGCACTGAGACTTGGCGTAGCCGCCGTTTGCGGTTCGCTGCTCGGAGTTTTTCTCGAACGCTTCGCCACCTTTGAATTCGCATGCCAAATAGTGCGTCCGGTCATGATCATGTGACGTGAGGCGGTGCATACTGCGCCACTCCATGAACCCATTTGGTAGGCACTGTCAAATACTACTCCTTCAGCTGCCAGGCGATTGATATGAGGAGTCTGTAGCGTTGAACGCGAGTTGTAAACTTGCAAATCAAAAGGAGACTGATCGTCCACGATGATAAACAAAATGTTTGGCCGTTTTTCGGCGGCCCTGCTGAGAGTTGTATCGGTGGCGACAAGGACGAAAAATGCGAGGAGCGAATAGCGCAGCAACATGAAGGGGGGTCCAGATTCGTGAATTTAATTGGCTAACGAATTTGGAGTTCCATTCTAAATCGTCTCGCCAGCGAATGTTGGCTCATCATCAAGTTCTGAGCCATGTTGCTCGCGGACACGCAGATGCAGAGAAGCCATGACTTTGACATCGAACTAAAAATGGTCCAAGCGTCGAATTTCTCGGCCCTGGATGGACCCTGTTTCGCGATGGATTTCCAAATCGAGTTCATAAAAGATGGCTCGCACTGAACCATCGGCCATTGCCGCATTCCAGTTGGTTGCATGAGCGCTGCCAAAATCGTGGCAGTTGAGGCAGGTCTTGGGACGATCTGACTCGGGGCTCCGAGCGGTGAACCTCACAAAACCGTTTGCCGCCGTCGTTCTGTCGACCCAGCCTAGAGCCGGACCTCGGTCGCCAAAATCCGTTCCATCATAGTACCTCTCGGAGTCCATTCCTTTCTCACCCATTAGATAAGTGTTGCTGAGTCCATCAATGACGTCGCGCATTTTTGTGAGCTTGCCCATTCGCCAGATACCGTCTTTCTGCACCGAGATTTGAACGCCCTCTTCGGGGATTGCATATCCACCGTTCATTGCATAGTCCGAGCGAGCTGCTGTTTCTCCGTAACGAGTCTTGAACGCCCCGTAGAGTGGATAAGCCCTGGGCTCGCGACGTGTTGGACAATGCAGGACATTCAGGGGCGTTCGAAGGAATTTTGTCATCTCCTCGTCCATGACAACTTCACGTGCCGAGCCAAGTTCACCCCAGGGAGTAGACAGGGCGGTTTGCTCCAAAAACGGGAGACACTTTGCGATCCAATTCCAGCCACGCATTTCCGCGCGACGATCCTGTCGGAAGTTGACCAGGAAGGGATTGGCCTCCCCGGCATATCCAGGAAAGAAGCGGTTGGCCGATTCGTAATTATGCGCAGCCAAGGCGAGCTGTTTGAGATTGTTTCTACACTGAACCTGGCGTGCAGCTTCACGCGCTGCTTGAATTGCGGGAAGAAGCAGGCCAACGAGAATGCCAATGATGGCAATAACAACAAGAAGCTCTACGAGCGTAAAACCTAGAGACCGTCGCATGACAACCCCACCCAATTGAGACGAGAAGAGAAGAGTATCAGCAGGCATCTTCCACCGTTGAGGAAGCAAAACCAGAGTCGTGGAGAGCACTGCCAATTGACGGTTAGTTTAACAGTATTCTTATGACTTAGAGCCATTCTTAAAAAGAATTCCACTCGAGTCTGCCTCAAATTAGGTGTCGCAAACTGGCCAGCCCCAAAGTCCTGATTGAAATAGTGCGATTAGGCAAAGTGTTCCGCAGGGGTGTTGATGCTAGCTGGGAATTCTCGCAAATCGCAAAGGGTTTTAGTTCAGTCGCGAAAAACGGAAAAATATTGACTCCAGAGCAACTTTGGTTTACTTTGCATCGTAAAGTATGGCGAGATGACATACATTGAAACGGGCTAAGCATGGAACTTCAAAACGCATTGCAGCAGATTTCTGCCATACGCCAGCAAATGGCCGGTAGCGAAGTATTCCGTGGCTATCGTTCTCTGACGGTTGGATTTTCGGGACTGCTCGGTGCCTTGGCTGCCCTATTGCAGGCGTGGTGGATTCCAGATCCGACGGGCGACCTTAGGTCCTACATTGGGCTTTGGATGGGCGCAGCGGCGCTGAGCTTAGCCGTTGCATGTGGTGAGATGTTTTGGCGGGCTTATCGGGCTGGGGCTGGATTGGCACGCGACATGACCATTTTGGCTAGCAAGCAGTTCTTGCCGAGTATCGTTGTTGGGGCGCTGTTGACATTCTGCATTGCAGAAAGTGCTCCTGAGGTTGCCTGGATGCTGCCCGGTTTATGGGCGCTCATATATTCTTTGGGTGTGTTCGCTTCCTATCGGTTATTACCGCAGCAAGCGGTCTGGGTAGGTGTTTTTTACGCTGCTTGCGGTTGCATCTGCTTGTGTTTAGGAGCAGATAGCTCTTTATTTTCACCGCTTTCGCCGTGGCTTATGGGCCTGACTTTTGGGTTTGGACAGCTATTTGCAGCCGCCATTCTTTATTGGATTTTGGAACGGAAGCATGCAGAGTAAGGATAATAAGCACAAGGTCGATCGTTCCAATGCGTCGGAGGCAAAGTTTGCCTACGATGGGCTCGATCGTGTTATGCATGAAAAGGCTCGCCTCGGAATTTTGGCATCGCTGGCTGCTCATCCTCAGGGCCTCCTTTTTAACGATCTTAAACAACTGTGTGCTCTAACTGACGGAAATCTTAGCCGTCATTTGGGTGTCCTGAGCGAAGCAGCTTTGGTTGAGATCTGGAAGGGTGCAACCGGCACCCGTCCACAAACAATGTACCGCCTAACGAATGAAGGAAGAGCACGATTCAACGACTACTTGAGTGTGCTCGAACGTGTTGTGTCGGACGCTCAAGCCAAACAATCCAAGACTGAAGGAGACGCGGATTGGACGGCCGGGGATTGGTCACCAGCCTAGCCATCCCTTTTTTTAGACGTTTACTTTGTAATGCAAAGTAAACGGGCAGGCAGCATAAAAAACCACGAATGAAAGTGAGATAAAGGACATGCGAGTTATTCGAGCGGACGAAATGGGCATGTGTTTTGGCGTCAAAGATGCTCTTCAGGTTATCCACCAGATCGCAAAGCCAAATCAGGTAACGATCCATGGTGAACTGGTTCACAATCCGGTCGTCAATCTCCAGTTGAAGGAGTTTGGCTTTCATCAGTCTGGCGAAGAGAACCGTGCGATTCCGGAAGAGAACAATCAAGTCCTGATTACCGCCCATGGAATCAGCGATTTGGAACGCCAGCGACTTTTGGCTGCCGACAAGGAGCTGATCGATACGACCTGCCCACTCGTCCGGCGTGCCCACAACGCGGCAGTCCAACTGCAAGCAGAGGGAAGGCGCGTACTCGTGATTGGAACGCCTGGTCATGTTGAAGTATGTGGCATCGTAGAAGATTTGACGGACTTCCGCGTCGTGCCATCGGCGGCTGAAGTGGAGTCCTACGCAGTATCCAAATTGGGTGTCATGTGCCAAACTACAACGCCAACGGAGAACGTCAAAAGTACTCGTGCCGAAATCCTGCGCAAGAATCCCAAGGCAGACATCCGATTTATTGATACTGTTTGTCATCCAACCAAGAAACGACAAACAGCCCTGCTAGATTTGATTGAACAAGTCGATGCCGTCGTGGTTGTGGGTGGCCACAACTCGAATAACACACGGCGACTGGTGCAGCAATGCGAGGAACGTTCCCGTCCGGCATATCATGTTGCTTGTGCCGAGGAGCTACAACCAGAGTGGTTTTGCAATGTAGCGACAGTCGGTCTTACTGCTGGCACTTCCACATTGGATGAAACGATTCAATCCGTTCAAAACTCATTGGAACAGATGCAGGTACCAGAAAGCATCGGCACTTGAGCGTGAAAGAATCGTCGGCGTCTTATGGTCTTCTTTCGCTCCGCCGAAAGCCACCGACGGCTCATGAAAATCGTAGCGCAAGTCGTCAAGACTTTCGGCGATTCAGCAGACGCCTGCGAGCTACACGGTGGTTCGGTGGAACGGGAAGAACCTCCCCGGGCTGTCGCCCCACCCTCCGCAAGCAGCCGCAAGCAGAGGGTGGCTGCGAGTTCTTAACCCAGTCTTCACTCGCTTGCGATTCATGCTCGTATCTTAATCAAATTGAAGCTTCGATATGCACGGCGCAAACTGCGGGCAGTATCCTGCAGGGCGATGAAATGAGGTGTATATTTACTTCTTTCACATTCTTAGTGATTGATCCAGTCAAGCATTAGGTCTGCGCCGTATCATGAAACTCAATTACATGCCTTTCGTGTATCGACTTGCAATTTGGGGTATTCCTGCTTCCTTGCTGCTTCGCGTGCTGGTATGGGTACTGGTACAAATCGTTGCCATCGTTGAACCAGCTGTCGACGTGACGCAGCAAGTTTGGTTTTTACCGCTCCTGGTGGTAATCTGGGCACCAGCGTTGGCGGCACTGATAGCCGGCAATATCACGGTAATCTGTTACCCCGATTCAAGTCTTGATATTGAATTACCGCCGATGCTTTCGGATTCGATCATATGGAAGCTGATCGGTTGCGTTTTTGTATTTGTCGGGCTTTGCCTCTCGCTTGCTGCCTTTGGTTTTGAGAGCCCCGCTGAGATTGCGATCGGAATTTATCTAGGTCTGACGTTTCTGTGCAACGGGTATCTTCTGCTGATCTATAAGCGCGAAAAGAATGTCGTGATCGCAACGTTCTTGGATATCACCCACAAAGTGGGGATCGTTCTGATTCCCTTTTACATTCCTGCCCTGATTCTGGGGGCCTGGAAGCTGAGGTACATGCGGAGTGTCGAGGAATTGAAGCAGACTCTACGGCAGCAGGATAGATAGAGTTTTTTATCCGATGCGATGGCTTGGAGGAATAAGTGGTTTTCAACGAACTCGAACAAGACTTCCTTTGTTTAGCGTCTCGAGGACGCAACCAGCAACTTGAATCGCTGCTCGCCGCGCAGGACGAAATCTCAATCGACACACGATGCGAGGCCTTGGTGCTGGCCGCGCGAACCGGCAAGGTCGAAACTTGTCAGCTTCTAATCGATCACGGCGCGAATCCAAACTACCCCGGTTACAGAAGTATTAATGCTTTTCAAATGGCCGAGCAGGAAAATCGCAGGCGAGTGACGGAACTGTTCGCATCCTTTCCGTGTGATGAAGACTCTTCTGCAGAACCTGAAGCGCTAAGCGATGAGCCAAGTTTTGACAAGGAACTCTTCTTAGCTGCGAAAACAAATGACCTCAATGAGTTGAAGATTCGTATCCATCAACTGGGCAAGGAAATTGTGAACCAGAGAGATGACTCGGGGTATACCCTATTGATGCACGCAAGCCATCGTGGGTTTTTGACTGTGGTTGAAGAGTTGCTTCGCGTGGGTGCCGATGTGAATGCAGCGAACAATGCTGGTCAAACGGCTTTGAACTACAGCGAACTCTTGCCGCTCACGCGTCCTTCATATTGGCAGTTGCGCAGAAAGTGGGCATTCTGGATGCATGTGCGACGACAAAAGCGCATTCATCGCCTTCTCCTCGATGCAGGTGGGTGCCGTGGCCAGCAACTTATCTCAGAAGGCAAGATATCAGCC
>JBCCEO010000545.1:0-5862 GCA_039030255.1 Planctomycetota bacterium
CAGGATTGGTTCTTAATCAAGTCGAAGAACAAATGATGGACGGGCTCCAAGTAGTCATTCTCTATGGACTGATATCCGGTTCTTTGTACGCTCTTGTTGCCATCGGATATTCGCTTGTCTATTCGCTTCTTGGGTTCGTGAATTTCGCTCATGGCGAACTGCTGACACTCGGAGCCTACCTCTTTCTAGTCTTAGCCCCGGAGACGCTTGGAATTGGGGCAGTTTTCGTGGCCATCATTGCCGCAGTGCTGATTGGCGTTCTCGCCACCGTGATTGGGCTGGGTTTACTGTCGCCAGCTAGAAATCAGTCCCGGATGGCGGCGTTGGTTGTGGCCGTGGGTTGTTCGATCGTGATCCAAAACGTGTTGAACCTAACTGTGTCTTCAGAAGCTCGGGCTTTCCCAATCTGGGCTGGAGCTAAAGACCCTCTCTTTTTAGGATTGAATTCGCTGAACATAGTTTCCCTGCTCGCTGTCCTGATCTTGTTTGCGACCTTATGGGAAATCTTCTTCAAAAGGACTCGGATTGGGCTTGAGGTTCGCGCGTGCGCCACCACACCAAATGCAGCAAAACTTTGGGGGCTCCGGATTCAGTTATCTTACGGAATTGTGTTTTTCATTAGCGGCGCCTTCGCGGCCATAGCGGGCATTGCGATCGCGATGGATAGCCAGATCGTCATTCCATCGTTGGGATTCGCATTCGGCCTGCGTGCCTTCATTGCGTCAGTTATCGGTGGTCTTACAAGTCTTCGGGGAGCGGTCGCTGGCTCGTTTTTCTTGGGATTCGTTGAAAATCTGATTGGCTATCTCCTTGTATCCGTGCCGTCGCTGACATTTATGTCTGCATTTGTCACCAAAGATGTGGTCGCGCTTACCTTACTTGTCTTCTTTTTGTTGCTGCGGCCTCAAGGTATTTTTGCGACGCAAACAGAAGCGCGACCATGATCGATCTAGTCTTTCACCTTCTGGTCATGATCATGATCTATTCCATGGTTCTCGCGGGCCAACAGATCATGTTGTTCCGTTGTGGTGTGCTCACCCTCAGCAGCGCGGGCTTTTTCGCACTCGGGGGGTACTTCTCTGCGTGGTTTTCGACCTCATTAAACATCCCTGTCCCGCTGGCCGTTGGGTTAAGCGCATCCGTTTGCTTCGCGTTTGGATTCGGCATCGGCGCCCCAATTTTCTTGCGGTTGAAGGGCGACTTCCTCGCTCTCGCAACTCTGATGCTTTCGCAACTGGTTGTTTCCATCCTCAAGGTCGGAGGAATGGGGGGGGCATCGGGATATGCGGGCGTCCCGCCTTTACCCAAACTGCTTGGCGGCGGGTCGAACACTTACCAGGCTTTCGTTTACGTCGCAGGCGTATTCGTTCTCGGGGCGATTTGCCTGAGATGTCTTTGGCAAAGCCGCCTCGGCCTCCTGGCAGATGCGGCAAAAACGGATCCGTCTCACCTTCAGTCGCGAGGTCATAGCCCAGCTCGCATCTTCATTCAGTTCTTCGCGATCTCAGCTCTTTTAGCTGGCTTGGGGGGCGCGTTACAGGCGCACTATCTCGGTGTCATTGAACCGTCGATGGCCTCCATCAACTCGACCGTCGTTTTCTTGTCAGGAGGAATTATCGCGGGTGGCAAGACTTCCTTTGGTTCACTGCTTGGCGCCCTGGTGATAGTAGTCGGACCTGAACTTCTTCAGAACTTCCGCATATTCGAGGGTGTGAACTCTTGGATGGCATTCCCTATCGCTAAAATCGGTTTCGCTATCCTTGTGATTGCGCTCGCCTTCATTTTTTTCCGTAAACCAACTCAGGCCACCTCGACATGATAGAAGTCGAGCACATCACGAAGAGATTCCACGGCAATGTCGTCCTTCGCGACGCAACCCATTGCTTCCAACGAAATCGGACCACGGCGATTCTTGGCAAAAATGGTTCTGGCAAATCGACGTTGCTACACGTGATTTCCGGTGCCTACAAACCGGACTCCGGAAGAGTATTGCTCCATAACGAAAAGGCTCATGTAGATCTCACACAAGAGGGGCCTGAGGAACGCCGTCGGGTTGGTGTCATTCGGTCCTTTCAAGAGCCAAGGTCTTACGGAAATATGACAGTGCGCAACGTATTGACTATAGGAATGCTAACCCGGTCAAGCGGACGCATCTTTGGCAATGGACTTCTGAAAATTCCTGAAGCGCAGTTTGAAACTCCAATTCAAGATGCATTAAATACTGTTAACCTTTTCGAAAGGGCGGACACTCCCATGAAGGAACTCTCTTTCGGGCAACGGAAGCTTCTAGATCTCGCCGGTCTCATTCTCGCTGACGCCAGGGTTTGGTTACTGGATGAGCCGTTTGCAGGAGTGGATTCAGCATCTGCGCAAATCATCTTGAGTTGCATCCAATGCCGTAAGGCCGAATCATCCCTCACCATCATCTTGGTGGCTCACGAACAGGATCTAGTTGAGGAATTGAGTGATCAGACGGTGATAATGGAAGACGGGAGGATCGTCCAGGAGAACCAAATCAGTAATCAAGAACCCCATTCGAACTCAGAAGAACGTTTGGAAGCATGATTCCACTATTGGAGGTCGAAAGTGTGAGCGCCGGCTATGGTGGCGACACAATATTAAAAGAGGTAAGCCTGTCGCTGGAGTCAGGGGATGTTATCGGGCTTGTCGGAAGAAACGGTAGCGGAAAGTCGACCTTTCTCCACACTATTGTCGGGCTCACTCAAATCTCTCACGGATCGATACGCTTTAGAGGACATGAAATTCACCGACTGAAACCGCGACAGATCCTAGCGAAAGGAATTGCTTACGCCTCACAGAAAGACGCCATCTTTCCCGAGCTATCAGTGGTTGAAAATCTAGATATTTCAATCCTACTCACAGGCTCAAGAGGTGCCAATTCCAGGCAGGAACGAGAAGAAGCTTTGCTAAACTTTCCATCGCTTCAAAAGTTTCGATACTCACCAGCCAAAGCATTAAGCGGAGGAATGCAAAAGATACTGTCGCTCGCCATGGCGCTTCAGCAAAACCCACATTTCCTTATGCTTGATGAACCATCAGTCGGCCTCGACAAGCGAGCCTTAGTCCAGATAGAAGAGCAAATCAACAATCTCAAAGTCAATGGAGCAGGTTTGATAATCGTCGAGCATAATCAGGATTTTCTTAGGAGTGTCGCCAACACAATCTTGACAGTTGATGACGGCATGATATGAAGGTCCGCACGATTGAATCCCACAGCTAACCAATGGCGGAACAACTAATAGATCGAGGATTTGACACCGAGTTTTCACCGAGCCGCATCGATGAACTTGCCCAAACATTTACTCCGAAAGATTCGTTGGAAGAATGGATCGAGCGGATTCACAACGAGGATGGCGCTTATGATTTGAAGCGCGGTGAATTTTACCCTGAACTCCTTCGAGGAATCCTGACAGTCAAATCGCTAGGAGGTGCAGCCTATGGCGTCGATCCGAGGCAGGTCCACCCAAACTTTGGATCCAATGGGTCGATTGACACGATTTTGACCGCCTTGGCTCTGTCCAACGACCTTTCACACGAACGAGGCGTCCTCGTGGCGACGCCAACCTACTTCCGCATCTACAACTCTTGTGCTGCACGAAATCTCAAGCTCATCGGCGTACCTTTGCATACCCACGACTGGAGCTTCGATCTGGATCGCTTCGTTACTGCGATTAAACGTGAGAATCCATCGGCGGTATTTCTCGTTTCTCCAAACAATCCTACAGGGATTGGAATCCCAGACAAGGATCTCCAGGAAGTGCTCTCCGCTACACCAGATGATACGCTTCTAGTGCTCGACCGTACATTGGTAAATATCAAGCCGGAAACCCGTTCCGCTCAACTTTTGAGGCAGTTTCCGAGCAAGAAACTTGCAATCTTACATTCGCTTTCCAAGTACGCTGGCTACTCCCATTTGCGGATGGGAATTTCCTTGTACGGCAGTATCGAGTTGGCTGAATCGATCGCCCCATTTCTTCCGCTCGGAATTTCGCTTGAAGGAGCAATCATCGCTTCCCGGTATCTCCGAGCGGGTCCCTTGGAGGCAGCCCCGGGAATCAAGGAGAACATCACCAGCTCGAAGCGCATCCTGGACAATTTTTGCGCTGGATCACATCAGGTTTCAGTGACCGACTTTGATGGAAATTACTGCATTCTTCGACACGATTCGATTCAATCGACTGAGTTTGCCCAATCCTTGGAGTCTTCAGGTCTCATAGTCATGGGAGGTCACGCATTCCCTGAGCCAAATTCCAAGGTCACTAGGGTACATACGGCAGGACCGGTAGAATATATGGAAAAGCTCGTTTCCAAAACCTCAGACTTCGTGGTAAGATGGAATTAGACGTGTATTTATCAGAGGAATACGAGGTCGTCCATACAGAACTAAGATACCGCAAACAAAAGGTAACTTGGCGGCGTAAAACTACATTTCCTGCTTTACGTCGCGTAATTTTCGCTCTCGCAACGTTTCAAACCGAGATGATGAAACGTGATTATGATGGTTGCGTTTGGGTTATTGAGGATTCAGATGAATCTCGAAAATTCAACCACAATCTTAGCAAAGCGACAGAATGGAAAAAAATATTCAAAGAGACGAAAAACTCGAATCCGAACGCTTCGTTCTTTCACTACGACAAAGTTCGAGGAAGGATCGGAATCGACACGAAGAAAGATTTTGCTCCGAAGATTATTCGATTTTTTCAATACGACAAAGAGAACAATCTGAAGGAAATCAATGACCTATCAAGACTGCTAAGTGAATTACGCCCCAAAAACGATCAAAAATCAGATTCCCAGCAAACTCATGTAGCTGATTTCTCTAAGAGTGGCGTTCTCGGGCTTATTAGAGAGTCGATAGGAGCCGACCTCCAAGAATTTGACGCACTGTTAAGGAATCCATTAGTCCTAGCGAAGCACGATGTTTTGCACAATTTGGAACGATTTTTACACGAGTTAGGCAACGAAAAGGAAGTACATATGCTCTTAGTTAGCATGATTCCCAGAAGAGACTGGTACAGTCACGCAGAGTTCAAGAAATACCACGGAAAGATAAGAGATATTGCGTCAAAGCCATTCAACTCTGCGAAACGACTACATGTAGTACCGGAGAGACATCTGACGTTTGATAACAGAAACTGCATTAGTGATTCGGCTGGGGCGCAGTTTTTTGGAGCCACCATGCTAGAAGAAGTCTTGTCTGGGATTAGGTCACGTCTACTAATTAGGAGAACGTCGATAGCTAACGACGATCTACGTCCCAGAGCTGTTAATGGCATCTATTTATTCGACGGCGGTTGTTTTAGTGCCGCAGGCGACCACTTCAAGGTTCTGCTTACGAACATCTTCTATGATGGCTCTATGGATTCCTCAGAAGAGGCGAAAGTAGAAGCTAGGGAGATGGAAAATGAGCCTGCAGATGATGATGAATTGAACCATCTTGATAGCGATCTTGAGATACATATGATTTCGGACAGCGAGAGCCCGAAAGGGAAGAGAGCCACCAAGACACTGTACTACAACATGCGAAAAAACTTCTTTAATGGGTGGCGACAAGCATTTAGCTCCAATGACATATACTCGATTCCACACTTATTGGAGGCGATCACACCCGATGTACTCTGGAACGGATGCGATACGGCTTTGGATCGAGACCCTAGATGCTTTCCTAAGCTGTCTGACATCTTTAGCTCAGACAGTCGAAAGAAAAAGTGGAAGGAAGTGCTGGCACGCGATTATGATACTATCAGCGATCTCGATCCTGAACAGCAATTCGAAGATGCTCTCCGTGAGGCGTGCTTCCTTGATGAGGAAGGGCAATTCCTAAAGACGAAGAAAGGAGAC
>JBCCEO010000546.1:0-5857 GCA_039030255.1 Planctomycetota bacterium
CTTGCCCAGAGTGAACTACTTTCAAGTCGTGTTTAACCTGCCGGACACGCTCTCGTCGCTCATTATTGGCAATAGCAAAGAACTTTATAAATTGCTCTTCCAGAGTTCGTGGAATTCGCTCGACGCAGAGCTACGGCGCAGCGGCAAGTTCCACCCAGCCGCATTGATGGTGCTGCATACCTGAAACCAACAGTTAGAGCACCACCCGCATGTGCACGCGTTGGTTCCTGGCGGAGGTCCCGCACTGGACGGCTCAGGCTGGATCGAGAGCAAGCATCCGAAGCATCGTCGGCGCAAGAAACCCTACTTGATCGACGTGATTGCCCTGGGCCGAGCCTTCCGTGATCACTACCTTGCCGCCTTAGAGAAACTGCTGCGTCAAGGAAAACTAAAGGTTGGCGATGGCGCTCGTGAGTGGTCCAAACGCAAGCGTTCCGAATTATTCGAAAAGCTAGGCCAAAGGGATTGGAACGTGTTCGTCGAGGGTCCGCCCAACGGCAAGAGCAATCCACGGCAAGTCATCAAGTACTTGGCGCGTTACTTGACCGGCGGTCCCCTCGCGGATCGTCGACTAATTGAAGTCACCAAACGCGACGTAACCTTCTGGGCTCGTCCCAAGCGTTCTCAAGGCAAGAAACGCAACGGCATGCACCGCAGCGAGCCATTCACCATCAGCGGACGGCAGTTCGTGCAGCGCTGGAGTCTTCACATTCTGCCAAAGAACTTCGTCCGATCGCGGAGCTACGGTGGCTATCATCATCTTCGCCGAGCAGGTTACTTAGAGAACTGCCGTAAGTTGCTTGGCATTGAAGGCGACGCGCCGACCAGCCAATCCGCCGACCATGATCACACATCAGAAGAGGACCAGACACCCAAGTGCCCGCGCTGCAAGTCCGCAATGAGACTTCTTCACTCCGCTCCGCGTCCAAGTTGGAAGCACGTTTTCGAAGTGGAAATCTACCGCTCTCCATCTATTTACAGCCCCATTCTTCACCTCGCCACATCCCGTGCACCGCCCTGCTCACTCTAAAACGCCCCCATCCTTTAAACAATCAGCGTCTCGCAACCGCGGGCCATCAATCGCTGCTGCGCACTCGACACCACTAGACAACATCAATCCTCTGCTAACCGCTCCTAACTCTCTCAAACAGATCGAAGCACTGGATTCTTCTGCTCCGATTCGTTAGACTGACGCTCTACTGTCAGCCGCTTCAAGCCTGCAATCCGCATACGCTTCCAGCGGCTAGTCCAACGCCAAATCTATCCCGCGCGCTCCTGTCTCAGGATAGATTCCAATACGTTATCCCACTCGATTATCAGTCCAGACGGAAAGCTTGCCAATCATTAGCAAGTAATTTCAAATATTTCGATGCTTCATACGTACTGCAAAGGAAAATCAATGGCTATCACTGTACAACTCCGCGTCGTTGGGATTTACTACAACCGACCTATTACATTCGAAGTCGAACCGGGCACGACACCGACAGTATTCTCGGTTATGAAAGCAGCTCGCGATCAATTTCCGATATCGAGCCCCGAGGGGTTCGATTTTGTCTCTACGGCGTCTACAAACCCTTCAATGGAAGTGATTAGGCATAACTTTTCTGGCAGCTACGATTTCGATGGCAACGGCGTAACAACCGATCCGGTTGATGGCCCAACGCTGCGTGGCCGATCACGATCGGCTGGTACTTACGAGCTAGGTGAACAAGCTATCCGAGGCGGGTTGGTTGGTTGGCAGTACTATGTCGTTCGTGGAAACACTGTGGTAAGCACTACGCCCGCGTCACGTGGTTTCCAGTCGTTCGCGAAGTTTGAAGTGCAGGATGGTGACAAAGTGATTTGGCGACTTGTCGCAATCGCGACTGAAAATACTGAAGAACTTTCTCGGTATGATCGCATTGCCAAGAAATCTTAGCCAGAGTTTTGCTTCGCAAAGCCGGGAACCAGAGAGCTCGTTCGCGAGGCACCTGAAGTCATAGTCTTCCTTTCGTGACCTATGCTGGCTGACGTTCCAGCTGCGGCTGTTCCGCTCGCTTTGCTCGCTGCACCAGGGCGAATCATGATTTGATTCTGTGGTATCTATTGCGTAGTATCGTGGTGTTCGATTAACGGATTGCATTTCACAATACGGAGATAAGACTGTGCGACTTCCCGCAAGTGGGAGTTTGCTGTCAATGTTGGCAGCTATCCTGATTTTCGCGGGCGACAAGGACGTAGCCATTCATTAGCCGCATTGCTCGCGGCGATCGTTTGTGGATTACTTAGCGGAGCTCGTGGATGCACTGATATTGCACAGTGGCTTCGCGAGCAGGAGCCGACTTTTTGGCACGCGCTCGGATTTATGAGACGCCTGCCGATAACCAATTGCTATCGCAACATCTTGTTGAAGTTGGAACCTCAGCTACTAGATGCAAGTTTTTCAGAAGTGGCGCTGGAGAGGTGCAAGCAACAGCCCCGAGGCGAAACGCTGCGGATATCAAATGCGGACACAGCACGCTGTTGATGAGCAAGGATAAAGAAAGACTGCTGTGTCCCGCGTAGGGATGTAAAGCAGTGTAGATTTGCGTTAGACTAACTCTCTATGGTGACTTTGGCGGTATAGACCGTCCTTGAGAACTACGGCATAGACCGGAGTCTCCGAACCAGCTAAGTTCCTTAACCATGATCATCCCCGGCGATCGCGGTCATGAAAGCGTTCGTCGGAGGGATGGGACCACTTGCAAGGACGGGGATTGCCTTAGGCGGACCTGTCGCTTCGTTGGATCCCAGATTGAATGAATTGCGATCGGATACGCCATGCCAAGTGAGGAAGCACTTCGGGAACGAACCGTATTCCAGCACGAGACTATCGTCGTGACGACGCGGCGGGTGAGCGTTGATGGCCGGGAGCATTTGACCGCTAACATCGAATTGGCCACAACACAGACTCGACCGAAAGATGTAACTGTTGGATACGTGACAGGAATAGTGGCAGTGCTTGTCGCCACAGGGGTGCTAGCGCCATTTTCCGGGGCTGTTGGCATGGTTCTGAAGCTGGTTGTGTCTGGCTGCCTTGCTGTGGTTTCGATTGCGGTATTCCGAAATTCCAAACTCAGGTATGCCGCAATCTTGCAAACGAAATCTGGGGAGGTTTGCATTGCGCTCGACACCGATGAACAATTGATCGCGAACCTTGTAGTTTCTGTTAACGAAGCAATTGCCGATCGGTAAGATGACAAGGCTGTGTCCCAAGTATTGAGCAGCTACCCGAAGTTGACCTTCTGGGTACTTTAAATATCGAAATCGGTTAAGGGGCCGGCCTTGCGGACGACCCTCCTCACACCACATGGCATTCGGGTCCGCAGTGCGCTGAGCGTTCAGGCGTAATCGGTTCGACGAAGCGGAGCAGTTTCCGCCCAGGGAATTCTGATCCTTGATACGCCTTGTTCTTCGGGCTCATGTGAAAAACGGGGCACTGCATTCACGTGGTGATGTGTGATTGGCCAGGCGAAGAGTGAGTGGGCACGCGAGTTGTTGAATCTGGTGCAAAAGGAAGCTTCAGTTGGGATACCTAAAGTGACTAATAGTACGGACGCGCAGGGGTACACTAACTTTGGATGGCACTGATCAAGTTGCCGGAGACCGTGCTAATATCCTCGATGGTTTGCAGTGCACCTGGGAAACAACTCCTCAGTTAAACCATTTCCTTTCAAACGACGAAGGTTTATCGGCGCGGGCGTCGGCTTCAGCAGACCTTGGCACGGAATTAGTTCACTGGCATGCACCTAGAATTCCTCCTATAATCGAGATCACAGGACGGTTGACCCACTCAAAATTCGGCTCACGAACTATGCCTCATCGTCCTAACAAGGGATAGTTCGCAATTTCTTTGTTCTGCCAATTTGTTACTTGGCAAACGTTTCCCAACGATTCAGGCAAAAATGTCACGATACATCGATGCGAAAATGAAAAATGGGCAGGCTGTCCCTAACAATCCGGAGTCCGTTCGAGAGCTGGTTGACGAATCGAACGTCTTTATCGTCGCACCTGATTCTGACGAGCGCCGTCTATATATGGGAGTCGGTGTTTATGGTGGTGGGGCGTTGGGGATTGCTTCCCTCGTAACTGCAATCGTTGACTATGCAATGGAGGGAATCGTTCCTGACGGTGTTGCAATAGCGATTGTTGCTATATGGATCATTGCCCCGCCGATTTTCTGGTGGTGGGATTGGGTCCGCTATTCTGGCAAAAACCCAGAAAAAGATGTCCGTGATGACGCCAAGCACACGCAAGAACTCTCGAGAAACATCTGGTTTGCGCTTGCAGTTATTCTCATCGCTGCTTTTGAGATTGGCGAAATAATCACACCCTGATTAGGCCAAGTAGAAAGGGATTGAAACTGTAGCGGGACAAGTTACCCAACCACTCTCCCCGTAGCTTTCCGTCGAACGGGGCCCGACTGGAAGGTCCCATCCAAGTGGTATCGTTCAATCGCGGGTCAATGCTCAGGAAAGAACGCGGGAAAGTCTTTGATCAGCATCCCAGCCGGGCCAGAGTCCCTGCGGTTGTCGATGAGATTGTCGGAGGCGAAAGCTCTTTCTAGCAGCGAATGAGTAGAGAGTAGAGTCGCTCAAGGGTTGGCTGCCCGTAACCGCTTCTGAAGATCGGTCTTCAGACAAAGATTCGGACCTTTGAATCAACGCTCGCCGATCGGCATTCAAGAGGTGCTCAATTCGGCGGTCTCACCTGGTGAGGACATGGGGTAATCTTTCCTTGTTGAAAAAGTTTGGTGCTTCCCAGTCAAAGGGGTGTGTTCGTCTCGGTACTATGACCTCTGCTGAAATCTGTGGGAACGAACCAAGTTACCTTGGTCGCCCCGCCCCTTTGGGCAAGCCCTCTTCACAGGCACGCGTTACAGGCCTCGTTCGACAAGGGCGTGAACCGTTGCTGCTCAAGCTCGTCATCTACCTTTGTCTGTCGAGAACGGCATTGTATGAATAGGTGAACTGGGGTAATGCGCAGTGCCCCTGAGAGAACGCGTTCGGCAGGTGGAGGGGCTCCGTTTCTTCAAGGTTACCATTTGCGGCAGTTTTAGAGCATCGTCCTTGTCCGTCTTGCGACTTACCTTTGACCATTGCAAAGCTTCATCATTGGTGCTGCAGACAAGCGTCAATTATCCAAGTTCATGACATAGGTCACTGATTTAGCCCAACGGTCCGCAATCTTTCAAAACGACTAGGTCGATTTGTGGCTCTTCATATCGCAGTTAGATACCGCTGAGTCGTCTCAGCTTTTGAGCAACTCTGCTTTTTGCGTTTTCGTGTCGAAAAAACGGAACATCGAGTTGTATTTAGCCAGATCAATTGCGAGAATCAACTTTGCTTTGTCCTTGGTTTGGGATGTGAAATTGTAGCGTGATACAGCAAGACCAGTCGCCTAATCCGCTTACAAAATCGATTCCGCCTCGAACCACGGGACTTACGTGGATTCTTTAGTCTTCACAACACTTGAAAAACGTCGGATCGGTCATCCCTTGAGGTTGTCCTTTCAACGCTTAGTGCCCATCGTAATATGACGAACAAACAAATCCCAAACCTTAAATCTCTTTTGGGCGGGGTGCTGCTGACATTAGCTTTTGCAGGTCACATGATCGGAAACGTGGGACAGGAAGCCGTGACGGTGTTCTTCAGTTTACTAATTGGACTTCCGTTCGCATTTCTGTTCCTGATGTTCAATAACCCAAAGAGCTCAGACAAAATTGAATGGGGAACTGTGATAGCGATGCCAGTCTGTTCTATTATTTGGCCGATCTTGGCGCTGGCGATGGCCGTTGGGAGGCCATGGAACGACAAGCGTTGGCGCGACCGCAACGCAC
>JBCCEO010000547.1:0-5851 GCA_039030255.1 Planctomycetota bacterium
AAATTCAATCAGACCGAACTGTGGTTGTAAAACGGGCCCGAGTTGTGGGTGCGAATCGGGTGCGCCATGTAGCTGTGGGGCTTCTCAGGCTCAGCCTCTGATGCCACCGTCTGTACCACATACTTCGGTTCCAGCACCTTTGCACGATCATTCTCCCAAGGCTCGTGGGACGGATGACCTTAACCTGGACCCTGTTCCAGCTCCCCCACCGCCACAAAAGATGCCTTTGCCGAGGCGCGATGAAAGTAGCAATCCTTTCATGGACGATGACCCGAACAGTATCCGTAGTGTTCCAGGTACGACAATTCAGTACCGCAAACCCAAAGCGCAAACCTATGGTGAAAGCTTCGATCCTCAGGCTCAAATCCGAAAGGGAGTTCGCGTTCGATTCAGTGATGATGCTGGCGTGTCTAAAGTGCAAACGGCAAGTCACGCTGCCGCGACCTACAGTCAGCCACCCCGGTTGCGTCGAGTGCCACACACTCCTTAGGTAGCGTTTGCTTGTACTCTTGTACTCCTGCGGCGAACAGGTGGAGCCACTCCTGTTTTCCCGCTTTAGCACCGGAGGGATTCCCGCGTCCTTCGGTGTTTTTATAGTTATGCTCTCGCCGTGAGTGATCCTATAAGTCTTGAGCAGGCTTCTAGCTGCAGACTAGGTGGATTCTAACTCGACTTGGCAACTTCTGCCTGCCATTGTTCCAATAGCTGCAAGGCCTGTATCGGAGTCATTTGGCTTACGTCTACACCACGGATTTTCTCGATGATGGGATGGTCGGCGAAATCGAACAGAGTCAGTTGGATTGGTGAGTCCTCATTGCGACGTGGTGGAGTTATTTTGGAATCCCCGCGTTGATTAATATGATCGGCCTCTAGCTGATTCAGGATGTCTTTCGCGCGCTCATTGACGTGGAAGGGGATTCCCGCAAGTCGCGCGACATGAATTCCATAGCTCTTGTCGGCGCCACCAGGAACAATCCGGTGCAGAAAGACGATGTTCTCATCCCACTCTTTGACGGCGACATTGAAGTTGCGAACTCCAACAAGAGACTTTTCGAGCTGCGTTAATTCGTGATAGTGGGTGGCGAAAAGCGTTCGGGCGGACAAGTGGTCATGCAAGTGTTCCACGATGGCCCACGCGAGACTTAGCCCATCGTAGGTGCTGGTGCCACGGCCAATTTCATCAAGTATAACCAGGCTTCGTTCTGTTGCTGTGTTCAAAATACGAGCCGTCTCGACCATTTCCACCATGAACGTGGACTGGCCACGCGAGAGTTCGTCGCTTGCGCCAACTCGGGCGAAAATTCGATCCGAAACACCAATCCTTGCCTTGGTGGCCGGAACGAAACTTCCAAGTTGTGCCATGATCGTGAGCAGAGCGACTTGGCGAATGTAGGTGCTTTTACCGGCCATGTTGGGACCCGTAATCAACATGACCGTTCCATCCTTTCCGCCCAGTCTGCAGTCGTTGGGGACAAACGTTCCCTTGGCACTTAGGTAATCCAAGACCGGGTGCCGGCCCTCGATGATTTCCAGATCGCTAGAATCACAAATCTCGGGGCATACATAACTCTGCTTTTTCGCAAGTTCGCCAAGGCCTGCCAGCACATCAAGTTCCGCCAGCACCAAAGCAATTCCGTGCAACTGGACCAGCGCCTCGGCTACCAGGTCTCGCAACTGGTAGAAGATTTCGAGTTCAAGTGCAAGAGCCTGTTCATCCGCGGAGATGACTTTGGTCTCATATTGCTTTAGCTCGTCGGTAATATAGCGTTCCGCGTTCTTCAGCGTTTGTTTTCGGACGAAGCTGTTTGGTACTTTGTCTTTGTGCGCGTTGGTGACTTCCAGGTAGTAGCCAAAGACTTTGTTGTAGCCGACTTTTAGGCTTGGGATTCCAGTTTCTTCACTCTGACGAGCCTGATACTCGGCGATCCACTGCTTGCCGCCCTGCGCCAAGGCGCGGAGTTCATTGAGCTGCACATGAAATCCGTCGCGGATGAATCCACCATCGCGAAGATGCAAAGGACATTCGTCGTTGAAGGCCGAAAGCAGTTGGTCCCGCAACGATTCACAAAGTTCGAGACGTTCCTCGAGGCTTTGGACACGCTGGCTGTGACGCGACTGCAAAAGTTCTTTGATGGCTGGCAAGTTCGCGAGCGTATTGCCAACCTGCTTCAAGTCACGTGGGCTGGCACGGCCAGTTGCGACTCGGCCAAGCAGCCGCTCCAAGTCGTAGATGCCTTCGAGTTGTTTTCGAAGGTCTGTGCGCAGGCGATTGTCGCCCAGCAACTCACCGACGGCTTCGTGCCGAGATTCAATGGCGCCTTTGTGCAACAGAGGTGCTGCCAGCCAGCTAGCCAGTAAGCGAGAGCCCATCGACGTGCACGTTTGATCCAAAACTTCTAGTAAAGATCCTTTGCGGTCACGGTCACGGATCGTATGCGTTAGTTCTAGACTTCGGCGCGTTGCGGCGTCGATTTCCAAGGATTCGCCTTGCCGAAACGGCAATACTTGTCGCAAATGCCCAAGCGATGTTTTTTGGGTTTCTTGCAAGTACGAAAGAACGGCGCCGGAGGCTCCAATGGCGGCTTGGTCCTGCGATTCATCCCAGCCCATGCCTTCCAGATTCTTGACTCCAAAATGCTGACAAAGTTGGCGATTGGCCTCATCGGGAGCAAACTGCCACGCAGGTCTCAGAGTTAAATTCCAATCGGTTTCGCCTTGCGAGAGAATGCCATCGTCCTCCCGCAAGATCACCTCAGAGGGTTCCAGCCTTGCGAGTTCATCGAGCACTTGGTTGCGTGCGAAAATGCCTGCTTCAAATCGTCCTGTTGAAAGTTCCGTCCAGGCTAAGCCTACGGGTGCATCGTTTTTGCCGGGACTGACCGAGTAGAGCGCGACCAGCAAGTTGGCTTGAAGGGGATCGAGCAGCGCCTCGTCGGTCAGCGTACCTGCGGTGACGATCCGAGTGACCTCACGGCGCACAATCCCTTTCGCCTCCTTGGGATCTTCCACTTGGTCGCACACGGCGACGCGGTACCCTTGGCGAATCAGTTTGGCCAAGTAGCCTTCCAGTTGGTGGAACGGAAAGCCCGCCATCGGAATCGGATTTTCACCCTTGTCGCGACTGGTGAGTGTCAGTCCGAGTACTTTGGCACAAACCTTGGCGTCATCGTGAAACAACTCATAAAAATCCCCCATGCGAAAGAACAAAAGGGCGTCGCCACAGGCCGCTTTGGCCTCGTCGTATTGACGCATCATTGGGGATGTAGACATGGAGATTACCGGAAAAGAGAGCAGGTTCGAAGCAGCACCAAGTATCCTGCAACCGACCTGAAGTTCAACCGGGCTTCGTGTCTTGAAAATGGCTTAGCCGACAACTTTTGAGCCGTACAAACCGGAAACTCACTCTCAGCCGCTTACCCTACCAAGCGATACGGCAAATTCCCCATTGCCCGTTGTTCTCATCGACACCGACTTCTAGGGTCTGGAGTGCATCGCCAACATCCGGAAGCATGGCGGTCCTAAGTTCTGTCGCGATCCACCTAGCAAGTTCCTCCGCAGTCGTATTCTGAATCGGGAGCACGATGCAATCTTCGATAGGAAAGATCCAGCGTTTGGATTCAAAGGTAGTCGTTATTTCGTCCTCGTCAGTTTGCACGCGAATGGTTGGGTGCTTCTCAGGAAGAAGCATGTGGTGATCCAGTCGGCGAATTATCTTCTCCAAGTTGTCGCGGAAAGCGATGAAATCGACTACATAGCGATTCTCGTCCAATGGCCCCTCTACGACCGCTCGTACCGAGTAATTATGCCCATGCAGCCGTTCGCAAATATTCCCGGCAAATGTGATGAAATGGGCTGAGCTGAAAACCAGTTGTTCTTTTTGCAGCTCGACTCGGAATGTTCCCTCGACGTTTTCCAATTTTGCATCCCTTTTGACGAATACTGTGCCAGCAACTGTAGGAGTCGGACTAGTCATGTTAAGTAGTCGCTTCGCGCCGAAGCACGCCCACGAGCGCCCAATATTGGACGATGCCATGCCATTTGAAAAGTGGCAAAAGGCAAATCTTGCATTTCTCGTCTGACTGCTGGGCAAGCAGCTTGATGCAAAAATTAGGTCTTGCTCGGGGCGGTCGAGGGTCGGAGATAGGTCGAATCTAAGTCAAAGCACGCTTTTGGCTTGCGAGGATGCGCTATACTCGACCTCTCTTGCTTTATACTCCTCGGTCCTCTGCCGGTCTGGGGCAGAGTTCAGTTGTGAACCGAAAGTCAGTCGTACGATCCTCGAACCACGGAATTATTCAGTTTGACCTCCTCGGAAAATGAAAACGAGCGACCCGAACCAAGTAGCTCAGAAGGACCTTGTGCAGAAGAATCAAAGGACGAGCCTGAACCCAATTTTGCCTCCGAGAATCAAGTCGTTTCTGAAGTCAAAGAATTGGGCGCCAATTCGACGGAAACATCGAATGCGTCTGCAGAGGAAGTCCACGATTTAATTCAAGCTGAGGAAGACACCGGCAATGCTTCAGAAGATGATCAGGAGCACGCAACACCTGCCTTGGATGCGCCTTTTCAATTGTTTGCGCCGGCCTTAGTGCCTGTCGAGCAACGCATTGGCTACGTTGTTTTTACGGTCATCGCCCTGATCGCAATTCCTTCCACAGCACCGCTACTTTTTCTGGGGTGGATCGCAGTATGCTGTGTTGTTTCGGGCTGGCTTGCTCTAATTGCAATGTTTGTGTTCCTGGCTCACTTTTGGCCTCCCATTCGTTATCGGCACGCCCGCTGGCGTTTGAGCGATGTAGGTGTTGAAATCCGTCGAGGCGTATTTTGGAAACACCGGATCGCGATTCCGATTGCTCGGGTTCAACACGTCGATGTTTCTCAGGGCCCCATCCAGCGACTATTTGGACTAGGAACGCTGACCGTCCACACGGCTGGAACCAAGAACTCCGCAATTGTGCTCGAAGGACTTGAGCATGAGAAAGCCATGAAGCTACGAGACGAATTGATCGCTCAAAAGGAGACGTTGGATGTCACCTGAGCCATCTCAACATGTTTCGCCGATCGTGGAGGCAGGCGGCGAGCCAGAAAGTACGAATAATCAGCCCAACGCGGACGTAGTGCGTGACCTGTGGTCGAAGCCGCGATTTCTTCATCCCTCATCGGTCATCTTTGAAGCGGCTAGCAAAGTTCGCCAATTCATCATTCCTGCGCTTGTTGGTGTGTTTGGTGCTTCTCAAGGCGCATTCTGGGGCATTGGAATTGCCTGCATGATTTTTGGAGGCTCGCTGGCAGCAACTTTGATTCGATATTTCACTCTAAGGTATGGGATCGAAGGCAGCGAGTTTTTGGTGAAGGAGGGCTTTTTGTTCAAACGGAATCGTTCCGTACCAATTCGGAAGATTCAAAACGTCGACTTAGTGCAGAATGTTTTACACCGAATTTTTGGCGTGGCAGAAGTTCGTATTGAAACTGCTGCCGGCACGGAACCGGAAGCAATTCTCCGCGTTCTCACGAAGAGTCAAATTGAGGAGCTTCGGGCTGCAATTTTCGGCGAGGAAGTTGCGTTGGAGCATGAGCAAGACGCTGCACCCATCGATAGCCAAACGCTCATTTCAGAGCAGGCGGAATCTTCTGCACAACTTGCCGCGACCGGAGCGGAAGAATCTCATGTCGCAGCTGTGGCGAATGCGGCGAATCAAACAAGCGCGACGGGCAGAAGAAGCGTTGTCCAGGATCTGTACTCGATTCCCTCTAAGACTTTGATCCTTGCTGGGTTCCTCAGCAATCGCGGCGCGGTCCTAATCGGAGTACTAGTCGGTTTTTATTTTCAAGGTGACTTCTGGAACGCAAG
>JBCCEO010000548.1:0-5850 GCA_039030255.1 Planctomycetota bacterium
ATCCTCATTGCTGAAACGCAACACCCGCCAGCCGCTCGCCTGCAAACGCTTCTGTCGCTTTACATCATGTTCATCCGTTTGATCATGATATCCACCGTCGAGCTCGATTACGATCTTCCGCGACAGGCAAGCGAAATCGGCAAAGTAGGGATCAATTGGATGTTGCCTTGGAAACTTCAGCCCACAAGGTTGTTTCCCACGAAGCAATTCCCAAAGCAGAGATTCAGCTTTTGTTTCGCTCTTCCGCAGCTCTTTTGCTGTTTCAATCTTTGGATCTCGCATTGCCCCACCGGTTCGCATTACTCACCACCTCCCCATAGGAAGGTTAGTTTACCTCCCTCTTTCACCTCCTTCACCCCATCACTCCCTCACCTCATCACCTCATCACCTCATCAAATCCAACGTCCCTGTACTAGTCCCGAACCGGTCAACCTCTAGTCCAAAATTCTGCAGCATCGACAGCAATAAATTACAAGCCTTCACGCGTTGAGCATCGTCCTCGGGCATCACGCGATGTTCGCCCAGCTTGAAACCGCCGCCGGCGAGCACTAGTGGCATATTGCGGCACGAATGCGTTCCCGTCGCCATGCCGCAGCCGAACAGGATCATCGTATGGTCGAAAAGCGTGCCGCCATTGATCGGATCCTCCTTTGCCTTGAGCAGATCGATCAGATAGGACATTTGCGCGATTTGGTTTCCTTCGATCTTCTTAAGTGCTTCTGTGTGTTCAGGGCGTTCGCCGTGGTGCGAGAATCCATGGTAGCCTCCTTGCAAGCCGAAATCGCCGTTGGCAAAACCGCTGGCCAGCGTCATAACGCGCGTCGAGTCGGTTTCGATGGCCAGTGCCATCAGCTCCATCATGATTCTCATCTCGTCTGCGGTCTGCCGAGCGGGACGTGGCTCGTCCATTTCAGTTTTAGGCTTGGGGCGATCGAGCCAAGGCTGCTGTTGTTCGATTTTTTGCTCCAAGCTCCGCACCGAGTCAAGGTACTCTGCGAACTTTTGTTGATCCTGCTTGCCTAATTCTCGCTTCACCTCCCCTGCTCTATCCAGCACCGTGTTCAGGATGCTGCCGTGTCGCTTCAGTCGCAATTGCCCTTGCTTTTTTGTTTCGGCAGAGTCTTCGAGGAACAAACTGCGGTACATTCCCGTCACGTCCATTGCGGGCACTTGCACGCCGGTGCGTGTGAAGCTGATTTGATTGTTTTCTTTTACTTTGAGTGTCATGGATGCATAACGAGTTGCAGCCCCCACGAATTCTGCTGCTTTCTGATCTACGCTGATGTTCCCTTCTGGAAAACCAGCCGCCATATCCGGCCGGATACCGTTCAGGAAAGTTGGCACACAAGCGTGACCACCAGTCAAACCGTGATCCAGATTCGAGAAGACCGTAAAATCCTCTCTGTGTTTTTCCAGCGGCTTCAAGGTCGGCGGCAGTTCATAATCCCGTCCGCCGCTCGTCGGGAAAAACGCCTTCTGATACACCCCATAGTTATTCGACAGGCAAATCATCCGCTTCACCCGCTTATCACTTCTCCCAGCCGCCTCTCCACGCCCCATCATCGACTCAAAAACCGGCAGCGCAATCGCCACGCCAGCCCCGCACAAGAACGCTCGCCTTTTATCAATCATTCGCATCTTCGGCTAACCAACACACTAGTCTTGAATTCAGAGAGGACACCACGCCAACACAAGAAAACTGCCCAAACTATTCGCGCCTCGGCACCCGGCAATCTAATTGTAGCCAAGATCACTCTTACCAGCATTCGCTACGACTGTGTTCTAGGTCAAACGGAATACGGCTGTTTCAATCCCGATAATGCATCTTCAGGACTGAATTCGCTGAACTGCTCGAATGTGGTCTTGTTGTGCTTCGCATTGCGTCATCCGCACGCCCCAACCCGCCGCGTAAGCAAGGGAAGCCAGACGCAAATAGCCCACGAGATCGGTCCCTTGCTGACGCTGCGGGTTGTAATTGTGTTTGTTGAGGTTCACAATTGCCGGTATGCAAACTGATGACACAACACCGCCGATGTCCGATCCAATCGCCTACTTTCTAACGTGGGTGACATACGGTACGTGGCTCCCGGGCGACGCTCGTGGTTGGGTTGAATTGAAGCACGGGTGGCAACTGCCGAATGCTAATCTGGAATCTGACTGCGAGTCTCGGATGGGTGAAGAACAGTGCTTGCTGTCGGCAGTCGCGAGGCAACACACTGCCGCTCAGATCGAAGAGACCTGCCAGCATCGCGGCTGGACGCTGCACACGTTATCAGTACGCAGTAATCATCTGCACGCTGTTGTGGCCGCGGCTAATGTCGTTCCGAAAAAGATCCGAGCAGATCTGAAGGCTTGGGCAACGCGGCGTTTAAAGCATGAAGTTGACGAGTCACGCAACAACTGGTGGGCCGATCGCGGTAGTGTGCGATACATCTGGAATGAAGAATCCCTGGAGCGTGTCATTGTATACGTGACCGAGGCGCAGGACCGTAAAGATCGCGATCACACGTAGGACGCGCGGTCGTGATGGAGGTCCCTTGCTCACGCTGCGGGTTGTGAGGCGCATCCCAACCCGCCGCGTAAGCAAGGGACCCCCGTAGCGGCCCGCAGACGCAACTATTGCAATCCGCTGCGTAAGCGAGGGACCAACCCCCAACCAGCAATTCACACCATCACACAAACATTACCTGCAGCAGGCCTTTCTTGAAGCCCTGCATGTGAGTGATCTGCATGCCGACGAGCTCGATCTTCGCGTCGTTCGACGACTTAAACGCGGCCTGAAAATTGCTTAGGCTTTCATAAGCCTACGGTTTTTACTTAGTGACGGCACGGGTTGTATCTACTAGGTCGAAGCGATTCAAACTTTCGTTCGAAAGACTTTCCGTTGAATTCGTAAACACCGCTGGTCGTGGCGAAAAGTAGATTTTGATTGTGGTCTTCGTAGATGTCCCAGATCATATTCGATTCGAGATTGGGATCGATAGCGTAGTTGACCAAAGCAGTGTCATCGTATCGCCAGGCTCCTGTGTCTCGATCTCCGAACCAAATGTTTCCTTCACTGTCTTCGGCGATCGCGAAAACAGATTGGAGGCCTACGTTCGAGGTGAATCGCTTGGCTAATGTGTTTGCGCGAAACTCCTGCATTGGCATCAATTTGTTATGCTCTCTGGAAAAGTTGGAAACGGTATCGCCCTGCTTCTGTACGACTCCTATGCCGTTATTGCCGATCCAAAGGCGGCCCTTGCTATCCTCCAGGATACTCCTCACATGCAGACGTCCTTCGCTACGGGTGAATCCTAGAGTTTTATCATTGATGGTCGTGAAGTTTGTGCCGTCGAAGCCAAAGACACCGGCATAAGTGGCAATCCAAAGCATGCCGTCCTTGCCTTGGGAGAAGCCCGTCACGGAATAGGTATTATCGGTATCGGGGAGCAAGGCAGTTGGAAAAGGCAGGTAGTCGAGCCGCAGCCCATCGTATTTGTAGACGCCTTGTTGACTGCCCGCGTTGAACCATAAGTCGGTTTCCCGTTTCTCCCATTTGTTTCGCGTAGGAGTTGACAATCCCAATGGATAGAATCCGATTTGCGTTGGTGGAACCAACTCGAATTCTTCACCAGTGAAACGACTGACGCCATTCAGGGTGCCCACCCAGATGTTTCCTTCTCGATCTTCTTGGATAGAAATGATCTGGTTGCTCGGCAATCCATGCTCGACGGTAAAGTACTTAAAGCTCTTTCCATGGTGACGGCACAAGCCCTCGTCTTGACTGCCGAACCAATAATCGCCGTCGCGGCTTTGGAATATGGTTCGGACTCCAGTGGAGAAGATCAGTCTGCCGTTTTCGACTGTTTGGTTCTTCGCTGAGTCGCTTCCCTCGTTGTTCGCAGTGGGCTGTTGCGAGAAAGCACAGTTGACGAAAAAAAGAAAAACGAGACTGGTCAGATAAGATTCTTTGTTCATGAAATCCCTTCTTTAAAGCACATGACAGTGCCCGATTGCATGGAGTAGTGAACTGTCACGGACCAAGTGCTTGTTTCCCCGCGCCAGTTGCATGGGCTCAAACGCTTTCGCTACTGGTCGACAGAATCGCCAATCGACACGTGTTTGTGCGCTTGACGACTTCCGCAACGACACTTCCCCCATATTAGCATGGCGCTCAAGCGCGCAAGCGAGTGAATTCAGCCAACACGACGTGCAAGCCAGTGGACACTTGGATTGCAATCTTCTGACGGTTTCGAACTTCACGCTTAGCCGAAACTGCGAATTCTCATTGTCGCAGAAGATGAGAACTTTTGGCCGACAAACAGAAACTCTTGAGAATCATCAAGTCGACTGCCTTGCCTCCCGGCCGTCTTTTGGAAAAATGAGCAAGACTTTCGGCATTTTCTGAGCCGCTGGCTGTGAGGCCAAGGGCACAATAGGGTGCGACAGGGGCGGTTGCTTACGTTGTGTTCTTGGAATTAGCTCGCTCGCTTGCGTCGTGTTGGTTGGATTTACTCGCTTGCGCGTCGTGCTAGTATTGGCATCGAAGCAGTTTGATTCCTCGCTTGATGAGCAAGGTGACTTGTTTGCTGCGGAGGATCGAAAGTCGGGCGAACCTGAGGATTTTGTTGGCATTTGGCAGGAGGAGCATGAACGGTGAGCGAGTATCAGTACGTATTCTTTGCGGCGATTGACAAGCCGCTCGACGACAAGCAACTGGATTACATGCATGACCAGTCAACTCGTGCGGATATAACGCGTTGGCAGTTTGAAAATGAATATCACTACGGTGACTTTCGAGGCGACGCCGTCGAGATGATGCGTCGTGGCTACGACGTGCATCTACACTATGCGGACTTTGGTGTCCGAAAAATCATGTTGAGGCTACCACATGGCCTGCCCGTCGATTCGGCTACATTCTCCAAGTACAAAGTCGATCTTGGCATCGAGTGGAAGAAAGATGCAAAAGGTCCTGGCGGTGTTTTGATTATCGATCCGGAGGGAGACTCTAGCTGCTATGGTGAAGGCTTCTACGACTTGGAGCGAATGGCAGATGCTCTACCCCGGATTCGTGAAACGCTGATTGAGGGCGACCCTCGCTTACTCTACCTCGCGTGGTTGGCTTGTGTTTGCTCCTACGGTGAAGAGGATACCGTCATCGAAGCGCCGGTGCCTGCCGGACTTGGGAAGTTGCCCAAAGAGTTCGATCGGTTTGCGGATTTCTACGAGCTCTCGTTGGACTTGGTGAAAGCTGCGGCAACTGCTTCGGCGCCCGCTCCCAAGGTATTTGATAAAGAAAGGCTGATCGATCCTTGGCTGAAGAAGTGTTCTGCAAAACAACTTCGCGATTTTGTACGTCGGGTGATCGACGGAGAGGGCGAGGTATTGCGGGCTGAGTTGTTGGCTTTGATCCGCGATGAACAAGGAGGCGCACCCTGGCCGTTGGCTCCTGGCGGGCGGACCTACGCGGAGCTTGAAGAGCTTGCAGACAAGAAAACATTGGCTCGCGAAAAAAGTGAGCAACGAGCGAAGGAAAGAGCAAGGAAAAAGAGGTTGGACGCAATTGCTGCCGATCCTTCTGCAGCGATCGACGAGGCAAATGAATTGGTAGAAGCCAGATCGCTCAACAATTATTCCGAGGCTGCAATAATCCTCGCGGAGTTGCGAGAGGCATTGGGCCCCAGCAAGGGATCCACCCGAGCAGATGCCGCCGCCAAGCAGCTTGTGAAGTCGAATCCTACTCTTCACCATTTGAAGAAAGCATTGAAAAAGCAAGAGTTGAATTACAACTAAAAGTAGCGGAACTCGTCAAGGGCTTATTGATTTAATCAAAACCCGAAGCATTAGCGAGGGATCGGTAACGCGCAT
>JBCCEO010000549.1:0-5840 GCA_039030255.1 Planctomycetota bacterium
AGAACCTCTCGACCGCCTCTCATCATATCGTCTGGGCGACTGTATATATAGCTCATTAGGAAAGCCCAAATGTCGCATTGCAGCATTGAGGTCTTTCGTATAGAGTTTGCCTCCGTTCGGGGTGTAGCGCAGCCTGGCTAGCGCATCTGCTTTGGGAGCAGAGGGTCGTAGGTTCGAATCCTATCACCCCGACCTTGAGACAGCTCGTCGTGTTCATTCGCGACGAGCTGTTTTTCGTTTGATGCCAGTCAGGCAACCCATTACGCCAAACTCAGTCTGTTCGAACAAGCAACACTTTTCGCGACACGACGAAAGACGATTTTCTCCGCCCCTCTTTCAGTTCGTCATTCAGAACTACTCGCCACCCTCGGCATTCCTCCCTCTGGCTTGATTCCCACTCGCACGCATCGATGAACCGGTTCGCCTCTGAGCCTGGAACGTCGTCGGAAGTCGTTTTTGGCTGACGTTTGTAATTGGCTGGCAGGCAATTACAAATTCGGTTCAGGTCTCAACTCAGCTTCCCAATAGACCTGAGATTCGAACCGAAAGAAGCTCGCTTCGCCACTTGTCGAGAATGTGTCTGGGCTTCCCCTACAATCCCTACTCATCAGGATTGCGGCTAGGTCCTTAAGCTACTCTTCCGACCGCGGTCCATTCAGGGCTTATGGCGATTTGCAAACGCCACGAATTCGACAACTCGACGACATTGGCAATTTTTTTCGTAAAATTGCCTAGCAATGTGGAGTGTATCTATATGGCTGCAAAGGAATCACAATCGCACGAGCTTTTCTTGACGCTGTTCACGACAAATGAGCCAGCCATCCGAGCTTACGTGCGTAGGCTTGTTCCGACACGACCGGATGCGGCCGATGTGATGCAGGGAATCGCTCTGGTACTTTGGCGGAAGTTTGACGAATTGCGAGATCCTAGCGGATTCCGGCCTTGGGCGTTTCGGATCGCCCAATACGAGGCTCTTGGGTGGTTACGCGATAAGGCTCGCAATCGATTGGTTCTGGCAGAGGATGTTCTTGAGGTTGTGGCCGACGAGTCCGCTCGAAAGGAGTCTCGACTGGACGCTCAACGCGACGCGCTGGCCGATTGTCTAGAACAACTTCCGAGCGACCAAAGAAAGCTTGTCTTAGCGGCGTACGCCCCCGATGCCAGCATTCAAAACGTTGCAAAGCAAAGCGGTCGGACGGTCGCCGCATTTTATCAGTGGCTTCATCGAATTAGAGGACGCCTGTTGAAATGCACGCGGCGCGGGCTCGAGGTGGAGGGCCTGTCATGACGCACTCCGATGAAGTGAGGAGCATGTTTGCGCAGTATGCGCGCAATGAAATCTCTGAGGAGCGGCTCCGACGCCTTGAAGCTGCACTTCGTGAAGACGATGGATTGCGTGCCGAATTCATCGAGTACATGAATGTGGATGCCGCACTGGGCGATCTTGCAGCCCTGTCCCAATCCGAAATTGATCAACTTGATAGCAACGCTGCGGAAACTTTTGAGGAACCCCAACTTGATCTTGAAACACAATCGGCCGAGGATTCCGCGATGCTCGCTGAGCGCGTTAGCAACAAAGCCATTGGGTCGAAACCTGGTTATTGGAAACTGATCGCAACACTGGCAGTGTGTCTAGTTGTGGCAATCACTCTCGCATGGCAGTTGGGTAAAGAAACAAGACCTGAGAATCAGCTCGCGGGTGAAAACGTCGAGGAGGCGGAATCGCCGCGAAAAGTCGATTCCCTTGCATTCGCAACTGTCGTCCAACTGGCGGATGCACACTGGGAGGATGACACGTCTCTAGCTGTTGGAGATCGAGTGGCCGTCGGTGTGTTGCGATTGAAGGCAGGAATTGTCCATCTTCAAATTGACAGTGGCGTTGGAGTGACGCTAGACGGCCCTGCGAACTTCGAGCTGATGTCTTCCGAAGTGACCCGCCTTCATTCAGGATTATTAACGGCGACAGTTCCACCAGGCGCAGAAGGCTTTCGTGTCGACACGCCCTCGGCGCAAGTGGTTGATTTGGGAACCGCTTTTGGAATTGATCAACGCTCGGACGGAACATCCACAGTTTCGGTGTTCGATGGAGAGGTTGAGATCGTAAGCGTAGAAGAAAGTGAAAAGCGATTGCTGGCGGAGGGTGAAACAGTTCATGTTGCTGCTGACGGAAGTTTACGCGATATGCAATTCACACCTCAGCCTTTTGGCAGGCTTTGGCCGACCGCCTCTGGGATCGCTGAGTCTACCGGCGCCTTTCGATTCGCTCCGCCGTGGCCGCGTGGGCTAAGTCAGATTCAAAGCGATACCGAGATTTTTGTTCTGCCCGAAGGTTATGCGCGCGAACTGAGTGTTCCCTGCCCAATCGACATAACGGAATCCGAACTTAACAACTCGCGCATTCCGGCTGAACGACGGGTTCGATCGTATCTCCTTCAGTTCAATCCAGTGGATCCGACCGGAGAAGAAGCAGCCAGCAAAAAACTCGGCAGCAGGATGCGACGGATCGAAGGCAGTATTACGTTTGACCACCCTGTTGCCGGGATGATCGTGAATAGTGAGACACTGAAGATCACCGATGAGGTCTTCGCTTTGCGTAGAGGGCCGATACGCCCCTTCGCGCGCGGGCTGGAATTGAGTCAGCCAAGAACCGCAGATGTCATTTCATTGAGTGAAGACCGTCATACGGTGAATCTTAAGCTGTCAGTTTTTAACCAGTTCAGTGACCACGTGCGGGTTATCGTGGACGCTTCTTTCAATAATCTTGAAGACTGATTAGCAATTTCCAAGCGGAAGACTGGATCCATGAATAATATTTCTGCAGCCTTCCTAATCGACTTCAATGTGGTGCGAATGCTCGCCGCGACACTTTTGTTGACATTCGCTGGTGCCACAATCATGGCCAAGGAGCTCACGCGCGAAGAAACTGATTTCTTCGAGACGAAGATTCGACCGGTGCTAATTCGCGAGTGCTATGGTTGCCACTCCAATAAAACGGGGAACGGTCGTGGGGGTTTGAAACTGGACACAAAACAGTTAATGCATCTGGGTGGCGAATCAGGTCCTGCGATTGTGCCGGGTAGCCTTGACGAGAGCTTATTGTATAACGCCATCATCCATCAGGACTTCGTGATGCCACCTAAGCGAAAGTTATCGCAGCAGGTCATCAAGGACTTTAAGACTTGGATCGAAATGGGCGCGCCTGATCCACGTGTCAATGAAATCGCAGAGGTGAACTCGACGATCACGAGCGAAGATATCCAGCAAGCCAAGGAATCCTTCTGGGCATATCAGAAGCCCAAATACACGCCACCCCACAATGTGGAACAGCTCGATTGGCCGCGAACCGAGATTGATCACTACATCCTGTCCAAACTGGAACAGTCAGATCTTTCGCCTGCCGACGATGCTGAGCCAAACAAATTTTTGCGTCGCCTGACCTTTGACCTTATTGGTCTGCCACCGACACTAGAACAACTCGCATTCTTTGAAGCCGCTTGGGAGAAAGATGCTGACAAAGCGGTGGAGTATGTCGTCGATCGCTTGTTGGACAAAGAGCAATTTGGCGAACGCTGGGGACGGCATTGGTTGGATGTTGCGAGGTATGCTGAATCCACGGGCCGTGAGGTCAACATGACCTATCCGCAAGCTTGGAGGTATCGCGACTATGTCATCGATTCATTTAATGCCGACAAGCCATTCGACCGCTTTGTGCAGGAGCAATTGGCTGGAGATCTACTTCCTGTGAAGACCGACAAGCAGTGGACCGAGAATTTGGTAGCGACAACCTTTTTGGCAATTGGCTCGAAAAACGTGAATGAAGAAAACGGCACGCAATTCACCATGGACCTTATCGACGAACAAATTGATGCAACAAGTCGCGTGTTCCTGGGAATGTCCTTGTCTTGCGCTCGCTGCCACGATCACAAATTCGATGCCATTCCCCAGGCCGACTACTACGCACTTGCTGGCATCTTCAAGAATATGAAAACGTACTCCGGCCGTCCCCAGTCCGCGTACGGTGAGTTCATCAGCACCGTGCAAGAACGCCAGCTCAGCACGCTCTTAGTGATGCCGGTCGAAGATCCGAATCCATTCGACAAAAGTCTGTCGCCTGCGCAGTTACAGCGACTCAAGAATGCCATGGAGGACTTACTGGGACAGCTGGCAGCGCAGCGGCGACGCGCCATGGCGGAACGCAGTATCGCAGCGCAAAGACAAACGATCGTGTTGTTACGCCAAGCGTCTGCACTTTCAAGTCAACTTGCAACAGTCGATAAGAGGGGGCAGCCAGTTAGCTTTTGTATGGGAGTTCAGGAGACGGAGTACTCCGAGAACGCTCGACTCCTTGTGCGGGGTGAAATCGATCAGCCGGGAGAACCCATCAAACGAGGCTTTCCTCAGGTCTTGACCGAGGAGCCGTTCCGCATCACTTCCAATAAGAGTGGCCGTTTGGAATTGGCACGCTGGATTGGCAGTGACGAAAACCCGCTGACTGCGCGTGTGATGGTCAACCGAATTTGGCAGCACTTAATCGGTCACGGAATTGTGAGATCAACGGAAAATTTTGGCACGACTGGGCAGATGCCTACGCACCCGGAATTGCTCGATTATCTTGCAATAGAATTCGTCAAGTCTGGCTGGTCGGTCAAGACGTTGATTCGCAAAATCACTACATCGCACGTTTATCGGATGCGTTCTGACTTCAATGAAGAGCACCACGAATACGACCCCGACAACACGTTGGTCTGGCGAGCAAATCCTAGAAGGTTGGATGCCGAGGCCATTCGCGATGCAATGCTAAGTGTGGCGGGTGAGCTTGACCTGGATCGGCCGCGTGCTTCGATTGTCGCCAAGGCTGGCAACACGCGAGTACAGAATGGGCAGTTCAATTCAGGGCGTCCGCCGGAACAACAGGGAGCAGCACCCACTGGCATGCGCGGCATGAATGGCATGCGTGGTCCGGGACGAGGAATGTTTGGGCGTGGCGAGATGAACAGCCAATCAAACGGTCTTGCGGAGAGCCCATTTGATATGGAGTCGGCTCAGTTCCGAAGCATCTATCTGCCAGTTGTGCGTGACGCACTGCCACACTCGATGACAGTCTTCGATTTTCCTGACGCCAGCACGATCACAGGTACTCGCGACGATTCCAACAGCGCGAATCAAGCACTTTACATGATGAACAACCCGTTCGTAATGCAGCAGAGTGAGGCTTTCGCGAATCGATTGGAGCGACTCAGTACCCGCCCCTCAAAACAGGTTGAACAAGCATTCTTAATGACATTTGGGCGAACGCCAACTTCGGCGGAACGATCAGCCATGCTTAAGTTTCTACGAGACTATCAGCCGAACCAGGGCGCGTCCGCGTTGGTAGCCCTGTGCCAGACCCTTTTCGGTACCGCCGAATTTCGCTTGATCGATTAGTCAACCCTAACTTGCCTTATTGGCGTTCACATAAGATCTGGAATCTCCGATGTTCTATTCGAGACGCGATATCCTAAAGAGTGCGTCCGCCGGATTTGGCTATCTGGCGTTTGCTGGGCTCGCGCAGGCCAAATCGACCAGCGACGCCCCACTTGCTCCCAAGTCATCGCACTTTCCCGGCACGGCGAAACACGTCATATTCCTGTGTATGTCAGGTGGTCCTTCACACCTGGATACTTTTGACTACAAGCCACAGCTCATCAAAGATCATGGAAAGCCGGGGCGTTACGGAGGCAAGTTTTTGCTTACGCGGCGCTTGTTTTGCCTGAGTTAGCAGAGGAGACGGGAGAAGATGTGGCAGAGGAGCGCGTGAGTGGGTGGATTGATTCTTACCTCGAAACATTTGCGGCGCGGTA
>JBCCEO010000550.1:0-5789 GCA_039030255.1 Planctomycetota bacterium
CGACGATTCAACTCAGCTGCAATCGAAACCCTCGTTTTGTTGCTTTGAATCGCACTCATGGCTGTATCACTCTTGCCAGAGAAGCGATTGTTGATCCGTTCTATCAAAGCCATCCGGTCCGCCTGTTTTTGCTGGAGTGACTTCGCATTCTCGGAGGCCATTTCGCGACCATTCAAAAGGCCGTCTAGCTGCACAGATAGTTCTTCGATGAGGTTGGGTCCGCGTTCGACGATTTGCTGCGTGATACCTTCAGGACTGACAACGTAAGCCTGGATTGTTTTGCCAGGTGCGACTGGCTTCCGCTTTCCATACCAATCAATGGCCGAACTTCCCTTGGCGAAGACGTCTGGCGCCGTGCTTAAGTTCAGGACCGGAGGGGCGGCGTTCCAAGTAGCGAGCCCGCTTTCCAATTGGCTGTCATCACCGATGTGCAGCGTTTCAAATCGAATCCCGCGACTTTCATACTTTTTTCTGACAAGATCGAACTTCTCCCACCATGGTCCGATCGCCGCATTCTCCGAACCCCATAGGATCAAGACTAGCGGTTTTTTGCCGACAATTTCATCGCGGGTAATCGATTGGCCCGCTCGATCGACCCCAGAGAAATCCGGCAAGGGCTGTCCCACCATTGGGTTCAGTATTTCCGCTTCTCCGACCGAGAGAGCGTTCCGTGAGTCAACCAGCTCCTCGCCTTTCCCGACCTCAACACGGAAAGCAATCGGATCGGAATCTCCGAAAGACCAGTCTGTGAATCGAACGTCCGAAGCAGACCATCGGTCCTTTCCTGCAAGCGAAGGGAAGAGCCCATCCAGATCCGGGCGCAAATAGACCGGTACTGGTTGGTCACCCTGAGCAATGTACAGTTCCCAACGTACGGACCACCAATCGTTTGGTGTCGGGCCACCCCCGTCAAGGATCAGTCGATCGGTCTTGACTGGCCCAAAGTTTCGCGTCCCGCGATAAGAAACTTCGCATGAGCGGAGCAAATCATCTAAGCTCTCGGCACTAAAGAGTCTTAGGATTTGTGCGGCATCAAATCGCCACGCACTGCTCTTTTTCAAAGGGGTTGATGCAACCAGCTCGGTAAACTTTTGTGGTGCGGCGGAAACATAGCAACGCCCATATTCTCGCCTGATGATAAATTCTCCATCGGAGATCACTTCGACGAAGCCATTCGATTGATCCAAAGATTTCCAACAATACGCGAGTTGGTTCGGATGCGCGAATTGCAATGTGATTCTCTGATCGCCTCCAACGAAGCCCATCGTTCCCTCTTCATCCGTATGCTTGAGCGCCTGAAAAGCGATGGATTCTTGGGAATCGAGAAACTTAGCAGTTCGCCGCAGAATTGCCTCGCCACTTTGTAATTGTTCCGGTGTTGCGGCAGGAAGTGCGGCGGTTGCGTTGGGAGGTAATTCCTTCTCTTGGACCGTCGTAATGCCCTCGCGAATCGTAATGATGTCACCACGTAGCGGAGTCTCCGGATAACTCGGAAAAACGGGTGCGAGCGAAGATTTGTTCTGTAATTCTTCATCTGCCTTGAGGGTCTCGCATGTGCCTGCTAGAACTGCCAGCAAAGCGAGGGTGAGGTATTGAATCCGAAAGCCAGCCATAGCAGACTATCCTTGATGTGGTGAAACTAGGGTGATTGTCGTTCAGCCAAAAAAAAACACTATCTCGTTATTGGATTCGCAAAAACCCTGCTTCTGGATTCAGCTAACTCGAGAAATCATAAAGGAGAACTCAGAATGAGTCGTGCACGGCGACGCTGGGCAATTGCAATGGAGGCGATAAAGTATTTGCGAGTCGTACATTTTATTCCTTTAAAATACGGCAAAATTGCACTTTTGACGCATCTGGCAAGCGTGTCTCCTCGAATTGTCTTTTGTTAAGAACAACACGCCAATCAGAGAAATGAAATGCTGTGCCGCCGCTTAATGCTCCAGACCTTATTGATGCTTTTTCTGTCGCCGACCTTGGTGTTTGGGCAGGGAGCCGATGTTCTAGCCAGCGATGGAAAACCACTACCGAGTGGTATTGCCTACCCACAGTGGTGCTTGAACCAGTTTGAAGCAAAAGCCAACTATGGCACCGACGCTGATATCGTCGAACATGTTGAAATAGAGATGGTTGCTTCACCTGAGAACGCGGCAAAGGCCAGGGCCGTCTTGGACAACATGACCGCTTTTCTAAGCAAGCAGGATTCCTGCAGTTTTAGCTTGGATTACGAACTCAATAGCCAAACAACGATGGGTGTCATTGAATCTGAGCGTGAAGCCGGCAAATATTGTGATTCCTATGATTTTAAATTCGCGAAACCAAACCTACTGAGAGTTTCGGATCGCAAGAAAAGGGATGATAAGTATCACTGGGAGATTGGCTCCGATGGCACTTATGTGCTCCGAACGGATTTTGACACTACGACGATTGAGTTGGCAGCGGCAGACTTTCGAGAATTGCTCGAACAGGATAGCCTCGCCCGAGGGTGGGCCTATTCGGTCGATGCACGGGGCATCTTGTCGATGTTCGATCCGGAATCATTTAAGAAGCAAAACAAGGGTCGCCGTGCTTACTACGTTGGGGAAACAAATTTTGGTTCAATAAAGGCGGACAGATTGTTCATCCAGCTGACCGAGGAAGAGGCCAAAGTAACTTATTACAAACGAATGCACTTGTTTGTGGCTCAAGGGGCATACCCTGTTCCGTTGATGATCGTGCGTGACTGTGACCGCCTCATCTCGATCTACACCAACAGCGAGGCATCCATTAAGGCGGATAGGTACACACGTGAGTTAGATACTGAGTGGAAGTTTATGAACTGGAAATTCAACACAGAATTTCCTCGAAAAGACTTTCAGTTGTCCATGCCAAGTCAGCCGCTCGTAACTCGATCTGAGAGTCAAGAATATCGCCGCAAAGAGTATCTGCCAGCCTTTGTTGACTCACCGCTAGCCAAATTTTCGGCCATAGACGTTGATGGCAAGGAGTTTTCATCGGAAGAGTTGCTCGATGGTAAGCCCACTGTCTTACTGTTGTGGAACGATGTGAAGGTGCTGTCAGTGCAGTGGAAGGGCATTGATGAAGCACTGGCGAAATTTGAGTCTGACCAAGTCCAGGCATACGCTATCTACATAGGACTTAACCGCAATGAAGCGGAAACTAGAAAGATGCTTCGCGGGCTGCTTGAAGCAGAGGCGCTGGAGGAGGCGGGCTACGCCGGCGAGGCAAATCTCCTGTTCATAAAAGACAATCGCTACCTCATGCAGCCCGAGATTGGCGTCATGAGTAGTTGGGTGGCGGTAACCGACGCAAATAGAAAAGTGGTCGATGTCAATCTTGGCTATCAGTATCCGTCGAACAACGTACGCGATGTAGCTCAAGTCGTCGAAGACAATGTGACAGCTCTGCTCGAAGGACGCGATGTCGTTGCCGAAAAACGCGAGCAGATTGCGGAGATCATTGCTGCTCGAGAGCAAACGCGAAAATATTGGGATCGGAAATTTCTCACCAGCTGGCAAGATTGAGCGTAGACGCCGCGCAGCTGACGCACGGGATTGTAAACTGGCCCATTAAGGATTCCCTAGTGGCAAGAAGAAACTGCCGTTGCCCTGCGCCCTATCGCAGATTTAACTACGAATCGGATACAGGGGCGAGCTTGTTCACCACTTACTTGACTTGGTTTATGCACTAACTTGCACCTCTACATGGGCGAAGGAATTCGGTGCAATACCGATGCGTACCCAATGCCGCCCCATTAGACGCAGCGACCAGCTTAAAACTGTGCGGCAACCAAAAAGTGGACACTGAAGATTTGAAAACCGAAAAGAACGCTGGGGTTACAAGTCAGTTCCAAGAAGCGAGAGGGAAGGTGGTCAGATATTAAGGAAATATCGATTCCACCAATCTGTGAGATCGCTCATCGAATCATTGCGTCGAGCTAGCATTCTATCGAGTCAACCTGGCTGATCGCGAGAGGCAGTTCGCCGCTCGGAATCGTTGCGGGCTGTTGATCGCAAGAGCGCTCGATGTATTCCTGGGAAATCGCTTCGAAATCACGATGTACTTCCACAAATGTCTCGACCACTGCGGGATCAAAATGCGTGTTCATCCCATCAACAATGATCTTGCAAGCCGCATCGTGAGTGAATGGCTCTTTGTATGGCCGCTTTGATCGCAACGCGTCGTAGACGTCGGCCAACGCAACTAGTCGAGCAGAAATCGGGATTTCGTCTCCTCGTTTTCCATAAGGATAACCGGAGCCATCCCATTTCTCATGATGGAAGGCGCAGATTTCACGAGCCAAAGAAAGGAAGCCGTCGTCTCCAAGCTGTTGTTCAATTTCATCCAAACATTCTTCCCCAATTCTCGGGTGCTTTTCGATTTCGGAGCGTTCCTCAGCATCAAGCTTTCCAGGCTTCAACAAGACGCGATCGGGTATTCCAACTTTACCGATATCATGCAATGACGACGCCAGTCCGATTTCCTCAACACATTGGGAGTCGATAAGTCCGCAGCGGCTTGAATGCGCTTTCGCTAGTCGTGTTGAATAGAGACTGATTCGGTCCAGGTGCTCTCCGGTGTCGCAGTCACGGGACTCAGCTAATTTTGCGAGGCCAAAAATAACAGCATCACGAGTATTCTTAAGAGACTTGGTTCGCTTTTGCACAGTGTCTTCTAGGTCAGCATTGATCGACATCAGAGCGTGCTCAAATCGCTTGATGATCACAGTCGAGACTTTGCAAGTTGACAAAATCAAGATGACTCCAATAGTCAGTCCAGCGAAACCTACCGGCTTGAGAATTTTTGAAATATCACTCTTGGTCGCACTTTCTGACTGATTTACAAACAGAATCCCATTGATACTGTTTAGCATTGCTGACGAGACGACTTCCGTTTGATTACCGGCACCAATCAATCCTGTTGGCACGCTATTGGATTCGTGATTTTTAACATCACTAAAAAAGTTGAATTCCCGTTGGTCTCGCGACCGAGCCATCAGTGAATCAAGTTTTATGCTTCTCAGATCCGACTGCTGGCGAATCTTTGGATGACAAAGAAGCTGACCTGAATCGGCATCTGCGATACACAGATATCCCTCGTTGGGTAGTTTCGTTTCCTCAACGATCCTCTGGAAACGTTCCCAGGATGCATCACCAATTGCGAAGCGATCCGAGCCGATGCTCTCAAAGAGTCTCCCCATTTGCTCGGCAACAAGTCGATTGGAATCAATAATCTGATCGCGTGTGACGCTTCCCACTTGACCTTTGACCCACCAGCCAAAGCCGACAAGTGCAATCGCCAAAAGTACAATCTGAATGCCAGAAAGCCACTCTACAAGTTGAGATTTGCTTGAGACTCGAAACATGAAATCAATCCAAAGCCTCAACAACGACCCAAAATGATTGATATGCTCCGTCTCCGATTGATTGAACAGCAGATGCGGCCACAACGATGATCAGAGCCAACATAACCGCGTATTCAACGGCAGTCGGGCCATCTTCAGCTTTCAAGAATCTCAGAATAGATCGAATCAATTTATCAATTAGGCAGAAGGTAGATAACGTGTGTTCCCAGAAATGTAGCTTTCACCGCGTATACACGTGAGACATTCTTGATTCTAGAAGGAATGCGAGAGCGTCTTTGTCGTCACAATCCTCAAAATCATCTCAAAGGCAACGCGTTCGGAGGAGGCGGATAGTGCCTCCGCCCGGACAGCCATGCCCGGACAGCCATGGCGCCAAAGGCAAGCAAATGTCATGATGAGCGGTGGTATTTCACTTCGCTACAGC
>JBCCEO010000551.1:0-5787 GCA_039030255.1 Planctomycetota bacterium
ATCACCATCCCCGCTGCTTTACGACTTGGATGGCCGGTGGGGGTATTAAGCCAGGCATAAGTTATGGGCAGACCGACGACTACGGCTACAACATTGCCGATAGTGACGGAAATCCGATCCTTCCGCAGCCTACAAAGGAAAGTTGGACTCCCGGAACGATGCACATCCATGATTTGAACGCGACTATCTTGCACTTGATGGGGATTGATCACCGCAAGTTGACGTACCGTTACCAAGGGAGAGATTTTCGGTTAACCGACGTGCACGGGCATGTGGTGCACGATATTGTCGCCTAGATCGCATCATAAAAGGGCTTATACTTGGATGACTTCGAGTCCGCCTTGCTCTTCACTTCTTGACGGGCTGGATCCACTGCACCTCCCTTTCTAGCGTCCTTTCCCGCCAACAGATTGCACGTCATGCGCTTTCATTGCCCGAAATGCAACGCCTTGCTGAGTGCGGGAGAGCACCTTGCTGGGAAAACGATCGCGTGTAAGTGTGGGCATCAATTCAAGGCACCAACGCCAGCGGCCGCACCCAAGCAAGCTCCAAAGCCGACTGTGGTCGCCAAGCCAGCTTCGCCTGGCCCAAAGCCCATGGTTCAGGCTTCTCCTGTGCCTTCTTCGCCAGTTCAACCAACGCCAGTACCTGCCCCAACGCAAGATATCATGCTGCGCTGCCCCTGTGGGAAGCAGTTGAAGGCCGCGGCCAGTGCTCGCGGCAAAACTGTGCGTTGTTCCTGCGGGAAAATGCTCAAAGTACCTGGGCAGCCAGCTCAGCCAGCACATCCCAATGCCGCAGCTGCCCCGATTCAAGTTGCTCCCCTGCAAACTGCCCCGACACCAGCACCTGCGCCGATGCGTCCGGAAGAAAGATTGGGAGCCGAACTTCAGCACATCGCGGAGGTTGAAGAGCAGCGAGCCTTTGAGGAAGAGCAGCGTGCTCAGGCTGCAAGTGCCTACAGGCCGCTGAATCAAATGACATTGGGCGGTGGCGATGAAGAGACGCTGCGTAGTAAGTACATTCATCACGAGGCCGCAGTTCGCGGGATCGGGGCCCTATTCTACTTCAGCGGTGGCTACGCGATCTTCACCGCTGTCATCCTAACACTCGTCGTTACCATGGGCATACTCGTGGATATCAGGGCGGAAGAAATGGGCGACACGCCCGAGGCTCGGTTTTGGAATTCGAATGGTCCCTACGTCGTGATCGGCATTGCAACGGTTATGGGGATTTTTTTTACTATTCTTGCGGCTAGCCTTCAAGCCTTGCAGTTGTGGGCAAAAATCGTAGCAACCATTATTTGCGTCCTGGGTATGATCGGCGTTCCCATTTTCGGCACCGCTCTCTACGCCTATTGTCTTTATCTTTTGTACTGTCCCGAAGGCAACTTTATCTTCACCAAACCGTACTTGGAGGCTCGCAAGAAAACTCCGCATATGCAGCCCGGAATTTCGACCTTCTTCCAGGTGCTACTCACGATATTCGTGCTGTTGATCATTGCTTCCTTCGTCTGGAACATGATTGCCGGCGTCATTAACGCGTAGTAACAGCTTGCTCTAACAAGTCGGCGAGCACTTCGGAAAGGCAAGTCGGCGAGCAGATTCAGCCAGAAGGCACTTCGGGATAGAAGCCCATTCGTAAGCAGCTCAACCTTCGTACGTAAGTCTGCCTTCGTGCGCAGCTCAGCCCTATTCGTATCGCAGGGCATCGATTGGATCGAGTCGGCTGGCGCGCCAAGCGGGATAAAATCCGAAGACGATGCCGACGAAAGCGGAAAAGCCCAATGCTACAAAGGCGGCAGGAAAGCTCACAATGACAGGCCAGTCTTTGCCGGTCCCCAAGTAGTTGATTACATTCGTCAGTCCGACCGACATCCCGGTACCGAGTGCGATTCCAACCGCGCCACCAATGAGCGAGAGAACGACGGACTCGACAAGAAATTGCATCAAGATGTCACGTGAACGAGCGCCAACTGCCATACGAATGCCAATTTCTCGAGTACGTTCGGTCACCGACACAAGCATGATATTCATGATGCCGACGCCACCGACAACCAGTGAAATTCCGGCGATGGCGGCCAGCATCATAGTCAGCGTGCCTGTAATCATGGCAAAGACGTCCGCAATTTCCGAGGAGTTCGCGACTTCGAAATCTGCAGGCTGCCCCAAACCAATTTCGTGTCTGTCCAGCAATAAGTTGCGCATCTCTATTTCAGCGGGTTTCATCATTTCTGTGCTGCGTGCAGAAGCCATGATGAAATTGACGTTATTGAAAGTGCTGCCCTGCAAGCGTTTGCGAACAGTCGTGTAAGGCATGATCAGAATGTCATCTTGATCCTGCCCCATCATGTTGGCCCCTTTTTCCTCGAAGACGCCAATGACTTCAAAAGGGATATTCTTGATGCGAATCATTTTGCCGATTGGATTGGAAGTCTGAAAGAGTTTCTCGACCACCGTTTGACCAACAACACAGACTTTCGATGCGGTAGAAACGTCACGCTCTGAAAAAAAGTCACCGCGTCGAACTTGCCAATTCCGAACGGTTGGATAGTTGTGGTCGGCTCCCATGGATTCGCTCGCCGTCCAGTTGCAGTTTTTATAAACCGCCGGCGCTGGCGCAAATACAATCGGCGTTGCTGCAATCACGCTCTGGCATTCCTCTGCGATAGATTCGGCATCGTCGGCCGTTAGCGATTGCACGGTTCGGCGCACGCCCTGCTTCGATTGCTTGTTGCCTGGGATAACGACGATGACGTTTGTTCCCAAGGATTCAAATTCTCCTTGAACAAGCTCACTTGCCGAGAGTCCGACGGACACCATGGCTGTTACAGCAGCAATACCAATGACAACGCCTAAAACCGTCAAGGCGGCACGCATCTTGTTCTTGGCCAAAGCTCTAAGGGCGATTCGAATCGTGGCAATTCTAAGCAAAGTCGTTCTCTTTGGACGGGTGAGGGGAGAAAGCCGGCTGGGAAGTCGAGCAACAAACTAACTGTCCGCCGCTGCTCAGCCTATGCTAGCGTTCTCGGCAAATCAGCTTATTCGTTAGTCAATTGTGCCCCTGAAGGCGGTGAGTGGAAATCGCTCTTTACGTGCAGGGTCGATCCTTCCACAATACCGCGACTTCTGGCCGTTTCCCCATCGTATCTGGGGGCGGGTAGAAACTGCAAACCCTTTCCAAGGAAGGTTAGGGAAAATTAAGGGCGTACCAGAAGAGTATCGCCCCTCAAACACGCAGAGCAAGGAGTGCAAAAGTGCGTATTTGGAGCTTGTTTGCGGCAGCCGTATTGGGAATGTGTGTATCGTCCGTGGTCGCACAAGAAGGCGCTGCCAATAATTCTCAGATCATTGTGGCTGTAGTTGACGTCGGCTACATCCTCAAAAATCACCCAACCATGAAGGCTGATCTTGACCGCATTGAAGGTCAAATGAAAGCCGCTGATGAGGAAATGACTCGCAAACGCGACGAGATCCTCAAACTCATGGAGCAACTTCGCGAGCGTTACCAAGAGGGTACTGCAGAGTACATCAAGGAAGAGAAACGCATCGCTGAAATGGACACCGAATTCCGACTGGAAATCGTGCGGAAGCGCAAAGAATTTGATAAGAGCCGTGCCAAGGTTCTGTATCAAATCTATTCCGAAATCAAAAACTTGGTTGCCTTCGCCAGCGACAAAATGGGCATCCAAGTTGTGATGCGGGTCAACGGGACACGCGAAGAATTGGATCCTGGCAAGCCTGAGACCGTGCAATTGCTCATGTCGCAGGAAGTCATCCATTTCGCAAAGAACGTGGACATCACCGAGTGGGTCTTGGATGGCCTGAAGCGAGCCAGCGCAAGTCGTGGCGGTGCAGCGGTGAATCGTTAAGAGCCTTTTCTCCTTGCTCTTGAACGAGTCGAAATCGGCAAGCGGACGCGTGGGGTTAGACTCACGCGTTTCTTGCTGCTCGCATAAAACCGTACGCGGATAGAATTGCAGCTAGGTACCAAAACAGAATGTTTTCTAAGCGTGTCCAAAGAACGATCTCGCGACCTTGCACCGTCAGTGGGCGTGGCTACTGGAGCGGCAAGCTCAACAGCTTGACCTTCCTGCCTGCTCCTTCCGATCACGGTGTGCGATTTGTTCGCCAGGATCTGCCGTATGCTACTCCGGTGCATGCAAAGGCGACGCTCAGCCAGGGAATGCCACTGCGCACACGCTTGACCGATGGCCATTCTGACTTTGATATGATCGAGCACGTCATGTCGGCATTGTATGGCCTTGGCATTCACAATGTCTTGGTGCAATGCACCTCGGCCGAAATGCCGGGCTTTGACGGCAGTAGCTTTCCAATCGCACTCGCTTTGCAAGGCGCCGGTATTCAAGATCAAGAATCCTACGTGCAGGATTGTCCGCTAACTGAGGTGATCGAAGTGAGCAACGATGACCGCTTTGTTCGCTATGAACCTCAAACAGAAGGAAATCAGCTCTCCTTGGAGTACCAGTTGGATTACGGTGAAAGTAGTCCTATTGGCATTGCGACCTTTGCTTGTGAGTTGAGTTCCGAGTTCTATTTGGAGCAAATCGCGCCGGCTCGAACTTTTGTGACCCGTGAAGAGGCCGATCAGTTGCAGGCCAATGGAATTGCTCAGCATGTAACCGAACGCGATCTGCTGGTCTTTGGTCCTGATGGTCCTATTGGAAACGAGCTACGTTTCGCGGATGAATGTGCAAGACATAAAGCTTTAGATTTGCTAGGTGACCTAGCACTGACAGGCGTTAATTTGGTAGGACGCTTAATTGCCCGACGAAGTGGGCATCAGATGAACGGTGAGTTAGCTCGTTTGATCCAAGAAAAAATGGATGAAGCTGCCAACGCCAACATTCGAGTTGCTTCATGAAGTGGCTCGACCATTACTACAACCTCAATGATACAAGTCGAAGATTTTTCTAAATCGAATGACTCGATCCTGAAAGATAATTCGTATGGCTACAATCATAGCCCACACCGCAGTCGTTGACCCTCGTGCCGAGTTGGATGACGGCGTAAGTATCGGTCATCACTGCGTCATTGGTCCCGATGTAAAGATTGGACGCGATACCAAGATTGAGAATAACGTGACCATCGCGGGAATCTCAACCATTGGTCGTGACAACCACTTCTTCCCAGGAGTCGTCATCGGTGCAGAACCGCAGGACTTGAGCTACCAGGGCACGCCGACACAAGTGATCATCGGCGATGGCAATGTGTTAAGAGAGTCAGTTACCGTCAATCGTGCGACGGAAAAAGAAGATGGAATAACTCGAGTCGGCAGCAATTGCTACATGATGACTTGCAGTCACGTAGCACATGACTGCAAAGTTGGCGATCGGGTGATCATGGCCAATAACGTCATGCTTGGCGGCCATGTGCACGTCGATAACGATGCAACACTGTCGGGCGGCTGTGCCGTGCACCACTTTGCCTCCATCGGCTGCTACAGCTTCGTGAGCGGCTTGAGCCGAGTGCTGCATGATGTTCCGCCGTACATGCTGGTCGAAGGCTTCCCGGCTCGACCGCGAACGGTAAATGTCGTCGCCTTGAAGAGAAAGAACTTTTCAAGCGATTGCATCAAGACGCTAATGGAAGCTTATCGCTTGCTTTATCGTTCCAAGGTCGGAATGGAGCACGCCCGGGATATCCTGGCGGGCAACAAACCATTGTCGCCAGAAGTACAAGTACTCTTTGACTTTATCGCAAATTCCCAAGAAGGACGACACGGCCGAGGTCGTGACCGAAGGAGAGCCGCTTGAGTTCCCAGTCC
>JBCCEO010000552.1:0-5771 GCA_039030255.1 Planctomycetota bacterium
CTCCTCGTTTGCCGGTGGCCAAATAATTGTCCAACTGGTCTCCGGTGCAAATACGGAACAGGGTGATCGACTGAGCTTTGTGCCTTCCCTGGCTGGGTACAGCCTCGAGGGCCAACAAATCCTATTCAATGAAGAAGCCATCGCCGAGTTGAGTTTGGAGTCTGTCGACGAATTCCTTGAAATAGAAATGCTCGATGCTGATATTGCTCGTGCCTCGGATTTAGCGCGTCAAATTGTTTTCGAGCAGCAGTACGGCTCGGTGGATGAGCGGCAACGCATCGTTAGCCTGCAAGCCATCGATCCCGATGGAAACTCAAGCAGCTCTATTTACCAACCCATTTTCTACGCTCAGCAGAGTTTTATGCGAAAACCTGGCATACGCTTTGTTCCAGAATCTACCACTTCGCTGCGATTGGGTTCCACTGGAGTGGTCTCCCAGGATTCAGAAGAATATTCCTACGAGTCGAGTGATCCGCGCTTCTTCGTTGAGGACGCTGAGCTGCATTTTGAAGGAGAACTCGATTATGAAACAGAGCGTAGCATTGTACTGGTGATCGCGGCGAGCGATTCGCAAGGGCAGGTAATTTCAACCATTCACAAATTTGGAATTCTCAACCAGAATGATCCGCCTGATGCACTCTCGATCGACAACAGCAATGTTTGGCAGGAAGTTCTAGGGCAGACGGTCGGAAGACTGGAAGTCTCGGATGCTGATGTCGGCCAAGCACATACTTTCGAATCACTTGACTCCTTGTTCGAAATCGTGGATAACCACTTGCAGTTTGTGGAGGATTCCGGACTGGCTGCTGGGACTGAATCGCATAGCTTGCAGATTCGCGCCACTGATTCTGGCAGTCCTCCGATGAGCACTGTGTTCGACATCGTGCTTACTGCACATGCAGTCGACAGCCCCTGGCAAAACCAAGCCATGCCCATGGACGTCAGCGGCGATCTCAACGTGTCGGCACTCGACGCGCTTTACGTGATTGATTACCTCAACAGCGGTCAACCTTTGTCTCTAGAGGAAGCGGGCATTTTGCCCGGAGCTGACGGACCATTTCTAGATGTAACAGGAGATCGCTTCGTGGTTGCTCTTGATGCCCTCATTCTGATTTCAGAACTCAACAGTCGCGGGTCGGCGGAAGGCGAAGGCTTCGATGCTTCGACGTCTGATTCGTTGTTTGTCGATCTGGTTGGCTTTGAGCAGGACCGGAAACGCTGGTTCCATTTCGAAGCATAGATCAGGTCGATACCGAGCCTGTTTTAGTCCTCTTCGGCGCTTGCCGGGATGTAATCGTTGCGAATGATCGAGACGAGAAAAACTCCGGAGAGTCCGAAGGTAAGGGCGAGGCAGATTGCCATTACGAAGTGAGCGTCGAGCGCGGGAGGCTGTGCATTCGTCGCCTCATTCACGCCGAAAAAAGCAGCTTCCACACGGAAAGCCATGTAGCTCAGGAAACCGCTGGCTGCGCTGATGGCAAACGCTCCAAAGACGCCCGTTTTCGTCTTGGCCATGAACACACAGAACGAGATGACAATCACGGCAGGTGCGATCAGGCATGTTACTTCAGACTCAAAGGTCTTCCAAACAAAGCGACTCGCTAATTGAATCGCTACAACAAGCGTGAATAACATTCCGCCTTGGATGCTTAGCCAAGAACGCGCCGGCTGATTCGTAGGCTCAATTGGATCAGTCAGAGCAGATTATCCTTTCAAGTGAAGTTACGTTCGAAATGACTGATGAAATGTCACCATTCTAACTTGTACCGGCCAGATTCGGCCACTGGCCTGTCCGTTGTCGCGGAGCTAATCCGAGTTTCAAGAGTGGCGAAACTGCACTTACCGACTTTCCTCGAAGAATGGCCGGCTAACTACAAACGGCTGATCGATCCAGTCGGAAAAACGTCAAGATGCATCGCAAGTAGATCGTTCTGCGTCTGTACGATCGTGTCGAAGGTCATTGCAAATTGGTAGGCCAATAGCCAAAATACTCCCCTCGGTTTAGCAGGTGTTGTACCCTCGATTTGACGCCAATCTGCCTGCACGTCAACATCCGATGTGAGCGGAAAGTTGCCAATGACGATATCTGTATTTTGCTCGAAAGGTCATAAGATCAATGCAGCTGGCGGGCAGCCGGAATCTCAATGATCCTTGGGTATACCTTCAAGCCAACGGAGGTGTTGACAAGGATAACCCGCAATATGAAGTTGCTAAGAAGAGTTATAAACGCGGAAGCCGAGTCAACTTGCTGACCGGATTCCAAGCACCGCTGACAGAGGATGAATTGAACACGATCCCAAAAGGGGCAAGCTTTTCTCTGTTTTCGCGCGGTGATCCCGGCTAAAAAGTACTGGTGACGCGATGAACCGTGCTGTGCGACGAGTCCATTTGATGGGAGATGATCTGATTAGTGGCATGAATTTTGCTCACCGAAGTCCAAGTATCCGACATCAATCGTTCAGCATTCTGACTGCGAGAAGCCGCTCTGGGTCGGTTGACGCGCAATCAGTCGTTAGTTGCGACCCGTCTGCCAAACACCTCGTCTCCGGCGATACAAGTTGAAAAAACTGGCCAGTAGTATGGGCAGTCCAGCCGTCGGTTCGGGAACGGAGCTCAAATTGGTGACGGTGTCCAGGGTGAACTGTGAATCGTCTTGAGAAAGGACCGCGAAGCCGACGCGTCCTGCTGCAAATGTCGTCAGTCCAAAATCTCCCGGTGTCGCATTGAAGATCGTGGTCGAATTGGTGAAGTTTGTCCCGCCCTGAACCGCAAAGCTAAGTTGATTTGGAGTGTACGTAACATCGTACGAATAGATCGTATCTGCCTCCCAGCCATAGCCTGACGTAAGATCACTGGCCTGGATCGTCCGATCATTACTGGAGGTATTGAAGATATTCGGCGCGGAAGCAGAATGAACTTGGGACAGGCGGAATCCGCTTGGGCCAACCGAATGACTTCCTTTGCTCCAATCAATCAGGATGTAATCATGGTTACTACCTGAGACAGGATTCTGAATCCCAAAAGCTAGGCCGATAAAGTCATCGTCATTGGTGATACCTGTGCCTAGCGTTCCCAGAAACCGGTGGTTTCCATAACTGGTATCACTTATCAGTAACGAAACCCCCTGGTTCTGATTCGTATTCGGTCCCTCTGCGATTTGGTCTCCATTGGAGAGTGTCCAATTTCTGCCATCAGACTCAATCCAGTTGGTCAACAGTTCGCCTTTGGCTATTGAACTGTAAGTTGCCAACGTAAAGGTCTGCGAGAGTAGAAAGATCACACTCCAACGCATGTGCTGAATCATAGTTTCTCCCTTTCGATTTGCGTAAAGCCGCATATAAAGGCATGGATAGACAGCCACCAAGCCGACTCGTGTTTTGGCGTTCTCTAGTGCATCCCGGCGACGCGGGTCTAGAAAGGAAATAGCGGTTGCCACCGACAGACGGCCAACTTTTTTCCTTTTTTCGAAGAGCATGCGAGGATAACAACGAAGAGCATCGCATCGCAGTACGAGTTCGGACTTGTCGCTGCTCTGCCGTTCGGCCACGGCAATTGTGCGGTTTCAGGAAAGCTTTGCAGGAATTTGGATTGGTTGTGCACTTTGTTTGTTGTCCCGCCCTTAGGCGGAACCGAAGCAGTCGCCGCTACCGCCTGCTTAGCTTGGGGGCACAGCACTTGGCGCTACCTGACGGGGAATGCGGCATTCGGCTCTACCCAAGGAACCTATACTCGCGTTGCATAGGACATCACTGTCGAGGGTACGGTTACAGAGTCGGGGCGCACTAGCTTCACGGATCATTATGACTTTGACCACAACTCGGACGATGGCAAGACGATTTTGTCGGCAGCGTCCCGAAACACCAATGTGGACGAGAACGATCCAACTCAAAGTGAAGGATATCAGCTATAACGGCTCGGGATCTGGTAAGGTTCAGGTCGCTTATGGTTCCGGCCCACAAGTGGTGTACAGTGAGTCCAGCGGGAGTTCGACCGGAGGAGCACAATTCTCGTTCAGTGGATCATCTGTCATAACCATCAGCGCCTATTTAGCTGTGTTTCGCCTGTTTAGCTTGGGGGCACAGCACTTGGCGTCTGCCCAATCTAAACGGCCCGATCCAGGCAAGCGAGGCTGGGATACGGGCGCTGCTGCGATGGTTCACGAGCTACACGAGATTGGTGAGCTGAAGGATTGGATGGGAAACCGAGCCAAGTCAACCGAGAATTTTTGGGGGCGATCCGCCCTGACAAACCCAACGTAAGAAATTTCCATACTGACGCGTGGGACGAAGCAAATAGGATCCTTGACGAACTTTTTGGATAGTGGAATGAGCATGTTATCTGAGTATGAAGAGGGAATGATATCTATTAGCGAACTACTTTTCACGCTTTTGTTAAATGAAAATGAAGCGGAACTAGACTCAGCGTTAAGCCGGGTAAAGGGCATTGATGCTGCATACTGCCGCATCTGGGCGTTTGATGTGCATCGAGGAGACAAAGTGCTAATGGGCTCTCGCGGAATCGCGACGATCTCCTACGAAAGTCAAGCCGTTCAAAACCTTTTGGCAGACTATGCCACTGCCCTACGCGAGCGATTTGCAGGTTTTAAACTTGTAGGATGTCCAAACAGTTTTATGGATGAGACAAATGCCGCAATGGCGAGCGAAGCGACAAACAATTTTGTCTTTGGCACAGTTGTGGGGTGTTTCATGTCCAGTAGTTCAAAAGCAGCACAAATCTGCTTTAGACGGGTCTTAGAAGACCTCTACACGGCGGAAATTGATCAGGCGAAAGTTGTTCGCTCGAAATATCTAGGAATGAGCTACCGTGAACTGGAGGCTGAGTTCGACGACAGCCTTAGGATTGGCGTTGCAGCTCGCGACTATTTAGACTTGGGCGGTGAACCTGACGTTGCAGCTAGGCTTCTTCACGGATTCATTGTGGGAAAACATAGTCGGGAGTAGATGCTCGATCCAATCTTCGCACTGTCTGCGTGGGTGGGTACTCGGTGATCGAGAACCAATCAGACTGCCACAGTTGATCGGTCTTTTTCAAGCGAAAACGTCGAGATTATTGTAGATGTGTTGGCTCTGCTTGGATTGGCACAGTGGGGTTCGCTAGCAAAACAAAAGCAAAGAAGCGACGCAGCATCGACAAGATTCCCCCCGCGCTGATTAGCGTCAAGAATCGACCGGCCCACCAAGAATTGTTGGCTTTGATCTACGTACGCCAGTCGAGCACCAAGCAGGTGGAAGAAAACGTGGAGTCTACTGAGCTGCAATATCAACTTGTTGATCGTGCCCTGGCGATGGGGTGGAGCAATGATCGCATTGAAGTGATCGACGATGACCTTGGAATGAGCGGGCGCGGTGTGGAGAACCGCATTGGTTTTCAACGCATGATTGCCGAAGTATCACTGGGGCACGTTGGAATTATCATCAGTATCGAAATGAGTCGACTGGCCAGGAGTTGCCGTGACTGGCACCAGTTGCTTGAAAACTGTAGTCTGTTCGGAACACTATTGGCAGATGCTGATGGAGTCTACGATCCGCGTGACCACAACGACCGTCTGTTGCTAGGACTGAAAGGGACGATGAGGCGGAACTTCATGTTCGTCAAGGGCGGCTCCGAGCTGTCCAACTCAAAGCTTGTTTAGCTTGCGGGCACAGCACTTGGAGCTTATTCGTTCAAACTTTGGAATTCTGGAAGGCGATTCGAGCTGATGGTCCACTTCGAGCTGATGGTCGAAGAGAGCGGAAACTTCATACTGACGC
>JBCCEO010000553.1:0-5759 GCA_039030255.1 Planctomycetota bacterium
CAGACGGGAGGCCGTTTTAGCTGGGGCGGTTGCGACTCCCCTTCTAGCAAGTGCCCTTCAGCCAGCCTGTGCAATGGAACCAGCTGACGAAGCTGTTGGGCCCATACTGGGACACGTCGATCACGAGACTGCCATTGTCTGGTACCGTCCATCGGCGGCTGGAGAATATGTTGCAACGATTAAGCAGTTGAATAGGGAGCCGTCGAAAACGGTTGCCCCTCGGTCGCAAACCGCCCATGCTTCGACAGCGAATGACCTTTGTTTGACCTGGCGTTTCGACAATTTGGAAGCGGGCGGCGAATACGAGTACTTGATAACAGGTAATGGGAAGGCAATCGCCGATGCCGAGAATCAGCGTTTCCGAATGGCACCGCCAGTTGACGACTCGGCGCGAACGGTGCTAGCAATGGGCTCATGTGCTTCGAGTACCAAGTTTTTCGATGTTTGGACTGAGATCGAGAAACACAACATTGATGCGCTGATGCTTTTGGGTGACACACCGTACATTTATAACACTGAATTGGCCGTCAATCGCATGCGGCATCGTGAGTTTTTGTCGATTCCGACCCTTGCTCAAATCGGTGCATCGACACCCATCTGGGGCACTTGGGACGATCACGATTTTGGAGGCAATGACACGGACGGAAAAGTTGCCAACAAGGATTTGATTCGGCAAGCTTTCACCGAGTACCGGGCTCAGAAGCATTTCGGTGACGGGCAGCACGGGGTGTATACCAAGTTTCGCCGCGGTCCCATCGAAGTGTTCATGCTGGACCCACGCTACTTTTCACAGACGGAACCAAGCCCCGTCGATTCAGATAAGCCAACTTGCCTGGGCAAGACGCAGTGGATTTGGCTATGCCGCGAACTGAAGAATTCGACTGCTCCTTTCAAAATCCTCGCAACAGGAATGATATGGGATGACAAGAAAAACAGAGAGAAAGACGACTGGGGAACATACTCGCATGAACGCGAAGCGATTTTCGACTTCATTGGAGAGAACAAGATTGGCGGCGTCATTCTCATAGGTGGCGACATCCATGTGTCACGTCACCTTCAGTATCCCATGAAAAAGCGGATTGGTTACGATCTGCACCAGTTCATCATCAGCCCTTTGCATGATCGCGTCATCCCCTCGCTGAATGAGCCGCATCCGCATCTGAAATGGGGTATGCCGCTCAAGAATATGTTCTTGACCGTTGTTGCCGACACCTCAGGCAATCGTCCGACGCTTGACGCAAAGTGGATTGATCGCACAGGTAAAATGCACCGACATGTTCACATCGAACTCGATGAGCAAGGCCAGCAGATCTGACATTCCTCGCTAAATAATCCGGAAGAAATAAGATGCTCCGTTACAGTCTTTGCTTGGTCACCTTTTTCGCCCTGCTGCAAGGGCCCAACGAAACTAGCGCACAGTCGAATTGGCAGTCGTTTGCGGAGATTCCTGCTCCAGAGGCTTTCCAAGCAGCGGCCGCCGACGAAGAATTCGTGTATGCAATCTCGAGCAAGCAAGTAGCCAAGTACGATCGCGGGACCGGAAAGCGAATTGCGCTCAGTTCAGGCGAAGCCCAACATCTGAATAGCGGCTTCCTTTGGCAGGATCAATTGCTGCTCGCACATTCAAACTACCCGAAGACACCAGAGAAAAGTGAGATCAAATCGCTTGATCTGGAATCAATGGATCTTTCCACCTTTCATGATTTCGGCAACTACGGCGGAAGTCTCGTTTGGGTTGTTCGCAACAAAGAAGATTGGTGGTGCAACTTTGCGAAATACGGCGAAAAGAATTTTCAAACGTTTCTCGTTCGTTTTGATCAGGACTGGAAGGAAACCGGACGCTGGACCTATCCGAAAACGGTCATTCGGGAGCTTGGCGGCTACAGCCTTTCTGGCGGACTTTGGGCCGGAAATGAATTGCTGGCAACTGGACACGATAAACCCAAACTCTATCGGCTTCGATTGCCAAAAGCTGGCAGAGTGCTCGAATTCGTCGGCCGCGATGAAGTCCCTTTCTCGGGTCAAGGATTTGCAATAGATGGAGCCACGGGTGGACTAGTCGGAATCCATCGCGCCCAGCAGAAGGTGATCTTCGTATCGCATGATGAAGATTCTAGTGCCGATTCAATCCGGAATATCAATATGCCAGTTCGCGGTATTTGCGCGCATCGCGGCGCAAGTGACACGCATCCAGAAAACACGCTGGTAGCTTTTCGCGAAGCCATTCGGCTCGGTGCGCACATGATTGAGTTTGACGTGGCGCTGACCAAGGACGAAAAGCTAGTCCTGCTTCATGATAGTACGCTGGACCGAACGACCGATGGTAGAGGTCCAGTATCTGCGTTGACCTTGTCGGAGCTGAAGGAACTGGACGCTGGATCTTGGAAGAACGATCGATATAAGGACGAGAGAATCCCAACGCTGGACGAAGCCCTCGCCATCATGCCGGACAATATTTGGCTCAACGTTCATTTAAAGGGCAATGAAAAACTAGCGGAAGAAGTCACTAAGCGCATCGTTGCGACTGAGCGGCTGCATCAGTCTTTTCTTGCCTGTGGGCAAAATGCAGCCAGCGCGGCGAAGACGGCCGATAGTCGGATTATGATTTGCAACATGGATCGACAGGCGAATTCTCTTGATTACGTGAATGAAACGATCAAAAAAAGATCAGAGTTCATCCAGTTGTATGGAGGCAAGTCGGTCGATGCGGCTCACACTCAAAAACTCAAAGAGCATGGAATACGCATCAATTTCTGCTGTGCGAATGACGCCGCAGTCGTAGCGGGCTTGTTCAAGGCTGGCGTCGAATTCCCCTTGGTCGATCGACTGGAAGCAATGTTAAAGGTTGCAGATCGTCAGGGAGTTCCTCGACTCAAGCCCGTTTTTCGTCAGCGCTGAGTATGCTAACCTCCTGGGGGCGACCAACTCGATTCATTCCTTTTGTCTTTGCAAATTTGATGGCTCCCAGGTTTTGTTTGCGGTATAAAGTGTCAAATGAACCCAGGGGCGCGAGTCAAAAATTCTATTTGGCGAAAGCTATAGTGGAAGATTCCCAAAATCGAAACGGTTATAGAGCGGATGAATCTGAGCCGTCAGTTATCGAGCAAATTCCGCGTTCGTCTCAGAGCCAGGCGAGCGGATGAGAAAGTCGAATAACTCGCCGTATTGTTTCTCGTAGCCGTCGCCGCTTAGCGTTATGTCTGTGGTGACAATATGCACACCGTCCTTCGGGAAGCTTTCATCTGCGAGCAGTTGGACAGAAAACGAGGCGCGGCTATGGGCGGCAATCTCGCCCTCAAGAATCTTGGGCTCGGCGCTAACTCCAGGTGGTAACTTAAGTTCAATCCTATGCCGCTGCGGAGTGTCGCGAAAGTTGCGAACGGTGATGGTAACTTCCCGCGATTCTGATTCACTCATTTCCAATCGATACGGGTAGGCCGACACCCAATAAGGATCAAACAAGTATTCATAGTCTTTTTCCGGCAGCAGATCTTGGTAGAGTTCGATGATCTCTATTGCCCACGCATGGTAGCGCTCAATAAACTCGTCGGGCTCATCCATGACCCAAGAATGACCGCCCATCAGCAAATCAGGCTTGAGTTCATTCAAGTATTCGGCTGCATGCAAATAGCCTTCTTCGAATATCCCACTGTTCCTGGCGACTACGCATTCGTGTCCGTCTTGCGTCGGGTCTCTTGGATTACCGAATAGATTGTCGCCAGTAAAGGCGACGCGCATGCCATCGATTTCAAGCCATAGACAGCAGCCAAATTCTGTTTGGCCCGGCATCCAGTCGACTTGGATCTTATAGCCTTCCCAATCAATGGACTCGCCATCGCGAAAACGCCTATCGATCCTCATCCCAGGAATACCATCAGAATAGGCGGACACTAGGGCGGCATAGTCATAATGCAGCGGTTGCTCACATTTGTTGGCAATCCGATCGAGGGTCCAGGTTTTCGCACCATACTTTCGCTGCAATACTGGCCCAAGCAAGAAATGGTCGCCGTGCATGTGCGAGACCCACAAAGCGTCTATTTCTTTCAGCCCCAAATGTTGCCGCATGCCTGCGATTATTTGGTCAAGCATTTTTTCGGAGAACAAGCCGCAGTCCAGCACCAGCCCCTTGCCGCTGTCGGAAACGATCATGGCAAAGTTCTTGCCAGGGTGCTCGCGACTGAGTTTGTAAATGTGGGGTGAGACACGGTTGACATTGGGCACAACCGTGGGAACAGAAAGAGCGTCCCATTCTCGAGGCTTGGAATCAAAGACAGGATAGCCGCGAACGTATCGCTTGCGAAAATGAACGAGTTTTTGATAGTAGGAATTGAATTGTTCCTTCGGGTTGAAAATGGCCGGACCATGCGAGCACAAGATCAAGTCAAATTCTTGATTCCGTAGGGAATCCACGGAATCCATCAAGACGTCAAGGCCTTTGGCGAAACCGTAATCCCACTCGGTGTCAAACCAATTGCTCATTTTTGCACCGTCATGCATCAGCCCACCGATCAACGCGACTTGTTTTCCGCTGACACGAACTTTGTAGCTCATGCCGGCTGGGGAATGTCCAGGCGTGTTCATACATTCGAAATCGATTCCTTTCCAAACGAATTCTTCGCTTGGCTTTAAGACTCGATCCAGCGGAACTGGAATCCTTGACGGCCGAACGTAGCTGGCGCCATGAACCGAATATTGGTCACTCAATTTCGCGTTCCACTTGCGAAACTGAGTCGGGTTTTCGAACAGAGTTTTTTCGGCCTGAGGCGCAGCAACCCGCGTTTCGTTTCGATCGATCTTTGCAATTCCTTGATACTGCTCGCGGTGGTGATCGGTTAGTAGAAGCCAAGCCACCCGATCAATCCCTAGCTCTGGCAGATGCTCGAGAACACTGCCGTTCCCCAAGTTGACCAGCAACGCTTCGTTACCTTGCCGAATCAAGTAGACATTGCACGTGTCCGTCCATGCGAACAGCTCGGGTAATGCTCTCGAGTCTGGCTGCCAGAATCCCCGCTGGCTCGGCGATGCGCTGGGCTCTCTATTGCAGGCTTCAACAGGTGCCGCAAGCTGCGAGAACAGCGATAGCAATAAGCAGATCAAGGCGGCGATACAACTTTGCTTTGAGGGAATCATATTCATTGTGATCCAATTGGAAGCGAGAGCGTACATCTAAAAATCTAGCGATGCACGAAACCACGTCAATCTACTCAGTGAGATAGTTGGGGGAGCAAGAACGATCGCGAGGCACGAGAAAACAGCCCTATTTACGAATATGCCGCACCAAGCTGCAGACACTCATCGTCGTTAATGCCCCTAGTCGATCTGCACACGTGACAAACCTAGGTTTGCCTAGACATGCACCCGATAGAACTCGCGTACCGGTTTTCTTCCTAAGGCTGAGTAGGTCAAAATCGCTACGACGAGACCGGCCGGTAGAAAAAGAGCAATGGAAAGAAAAGCCCCGACATACGAAAGAGTTCTTGATTTCAGGCGGATCATTTGCACACCGCACCAGAGCAAGGCCAGCGCGGCTAAGCATACGATCATGCCAAGAACGAGATCCAGGCGGACGTTCTCAATTCCCGTGGTGGCCAGTTCATCGGCCGTGAGATAGCAAGATAGAATCGTCAAAAACAGTCCCTGACAAATCATTAAGCTGGCCGGCAAGACAAGATGTTGTCGCGCTGCACGTACCAAATCGTGTGTAACTGGTTGTTTCTCACTAGGCGTATCCCCCCATACATCGACGGCGGTTCATATGG
>JBCCEO010000554.1:0-5745 GCA_039030255.1 Planctomycetota bacterium
ACTGCGCTGGTACGCGCTGGCAGGACTTTGCACGAGTTTTGGGGCTGCCAATGAGTTGCCCGCGTTGGGTTGTGTCGCGGCAGTCGCAGCCATGCTCTTCATCCATAACCCGCTCAAAGCCGTTTTGGGATATGTTCCTGCACTCCTGCCCGTTCTGCTTGGCTTTTTTGGGTTGAATTACCTAGCACATGATGAATGGAAGCCCGCTTATGCACATCGTGACGTCGGTGCGCTGCTTTTCACCATGGATATTACTCCAGGTGACAACTTTATGTCGACTGCTGAAATAGTTCGCGCGATTGAGGCCGAAGGAATAGACTGTTCCGATCAATGCGAGATTCGTCACGCCAGACGCGGCAGAACTTTCGAATTCCTGGATGTTAAGAATGAACGTCAGTTGGCGCTACGAGTTGCAGAAGATGAAAGTTCTGTGGCTGTCCATGATTGGGGAGACTGGTACGACTATCCCGGAAGCTATTGGGCGGGCGAGAAGAGTGGAGTCGACAAGGGCGAAGCAAGTAGGCCTTGGTACATTTTTCATTGTCTGATTGGGCATCATGGAATCTTTAGTTTGACTCCGTTTTGGCTTGTCACTTTTCTTGGAGTGGTCGCAATCTTTGGTGAGCGAGCAACCCTCAATTTCTTTCGTGACCATCGCTTGATGCTTTGCTTGGCAATCCTGGTGACGAGCGCAGTAGTGATAGGATTTTATTTTTCACGCAGTCTCGAAGACCGAAATTATGGCGGTGTGACAAGCGGGTTTCGCTGGACGTTTTGGATGATTCCGATGTGGCTTTACTTGGCAACCAGTGGTCTGCAAAAGTTAAATTCGCAGGTTGGCCGGCGTATTGTCGAATGGCTGGTTGTGCTGAGCGTTTTCTCAGCCAGTTTTCCTTGGAACAATCCTTGGGTTAGTCCCTGGTTGATGCAGTTGTTCGAGTACTTCAATTGGATTCAGGTGTAACGTAATGGCAAGTGGAAAGTCTGCGATACCATTTAAGATCCTCGATGGTGGCTTGGCAACTGAGCTTGAACAACGCGGACACAACTTGAAGGATGAGCTCTGGTCTTCTCGACTCTTGCTCGATCAGCCTGAGGAGATCGTCGATCTTCATTGCAAATTTTTGGAAGCTGGTTCGGACATCGTGACCTCAGCCAGCTACCAAGCTACGATCGCCGGATTTGAACGAATTGGTCTCGAACGCAAGCGGGCAGCGGCGATGATAGTCCGATCCGTGGAGCTCGCGCGAGAAGCTTGTCAGAGATTTGAAGGCAAGATCGAAGGAAGAGCAGGGGAGGTGGCGGCTGGGGTCGGTCCCTTTGGTGCCGCGCTCGCAGATGGTTCTGAGTACACGGGTGATTACTCGGCTTCCAAGCGGCAGCTCTACGACTTTCATATCGAGCGTTGGGAACTTTTGGTTTCAGCGCAGCCAGATTGGATGCTCTGCGAGACCGTCCCAAATCTTCAAGAAGCAGAAGTGCTTTGCAAGATTGCTGCAAAGACTTCGATACCGGTTTGGATCAGTTTTTGCTGTCCCGATGGCACCAAGATCAGTGATGGAACGCCAATTGGAGGCCTTGCAGAGCTAATTGCTTCCGCTGGGGTGCACGGCATTGGTGTGAATTGTACTTCACCCAAATACATCTCAGAACTTGTCCATAGAATTCGAGATGTGTCGGAGGATTTGCCGATCGTGGTTTATCCCAATTCGGGTGAAACTTTTCAGTCCGAAACGCGAGATTGGGCAGGCGAGGCCGATGCGGGTGACTTTGCGACGCAGGCGGAAGCCTGGTACCAAGCTGGAGCGCAAATTATTGGTGGCTGTTGCCGAACGACGCCAGAGCACATTCGGCGACTACGCGGCATGCGTGCGGCTCAGCACGTCGATTTAGGGTCGCGTTAGCAACGTTTTGCCCGACGAAAAAAGTCCGAACCGTTCGGCTCGGACTTTCATGTGGCGAATGGTCTAACTGGCGGTACGACTACTTGTTCTTTGGTGTTGACTTGGAGGCAGTGCGAATGGAGTTCACGAGTTCCTCTGTGAACTTCCCGTCGTAACGCAGTTTGGTATCCGCGCCTCGGAATCCGAGTACTTCTTCACTCCAGTCCAGGCGTTTGCTCAGCAAGCGACCGGCGTCGATGTCGAAGCGAATGATCCCTCGGGATAGCTGTTGAATCAATTGCGCTTCAACAGCAGGATCTTTCACGGGAGTCAAGGTTTGTGTCACGATGCTGATGGTGGCTACACCCGTCAAAACTTTTTCTAATTCATAGAGCTCGCGAACTTTGACTTTCTTATATTGGCCGCTCTCGAGCTTCACCCGCATTTCTCGTGGCACGCTCCACCGTTCTCCAACTGCGATTGCATTGGCAGGAAGAGGAATGGTGATCTCTCCCATACCAAGCTGGGGAGTCTTTAGTTCTTTGTCTCGGTTGACGACTTGACCACGCGGATTAATGGTGATCGTTGCAAGCGTTTTGCCTACAGTTTCGGCGACCGGCTTGAACATGTCTGGTACTTCGCCTTCACCATCGCTGTCGTATTCGATCTGCTCTCCCTCGCCCACGGTTTGCGAAAGCTTGACTGCATTGATGCGATATTCGAAAGTCATTTCGCCTTTCGCATTCACATCGGTGACTTTCCAAACTTTTTCGCTAGTGGTTATCGAAGTGCTTGATTCGTCCACGTTGGCCATCGTGGTTTGCGTTTCCGCTTCGTGCACGACTTTCGCGACCAGTTCTTCTCCTTGTTCCAATTTGTAAGTAAGCAGGTACTTTTCGCCGCTCGTCTTGTCTTGGGCATAAGATGAAGCTGCAACAAGTAGAATTGCTGTGCAGGTGATAGCCGATCTAAACATGTGTGGGCCTCCTTGCCGTACTGTTGGGATGGGATGCATTTCAAAAGTAGTAGGGTTTTCTATTCATCACTGAATTGGAAAACGCTATGCGTCGGGTGCTTCTCTAGGATAGCGCCCCCAGCCTAATTTTTCACGAAGTGTGCGATATTCATTCTTGGAGGGAATTCGAACCATTTTGAAGGAAACAGGTGCTTTGGAAATTCGAAAGCTGTCTCCATTGCCGAGACTTCCCAAGACTCGTCCGTCCACTACCGCTGAAACAGACGTGTGACCTGAGCGCACGTGCATTTCGAAAACTCGATCAGCGCGGTCGACGACGGGTCTCATTGTCAACGTGTGTGGGCTGATCGGGCTGATTACGACAGCATCCAACCTGCGGTGCAGAATGGGACCACCAGCAGACAAATTGTGAGCTGTGGAGCCAACTGGAGTGCTAATTATCAGGCCATCGCAGTTGTAAGTAGATGCCAATTGACTATCTACGTAAAGATCGATCTCCAAAATGGAAAACGGCGGCCCAGCTAGGACAGATGCCTCGTTCAAGGCGATTTGGGTGGTGGGTGTTGGTCCTATCGAATTCCCGTTGCGAAGTAGTTCGCATTGGAACATCACATGTTCATCAATCGGAAAACGCCCGAGACAGATTTCCGGCCAAATGTCCTTCAGTTCTGCTTGTCCTAATGCTGCTAAAAAGCCAAGCCTGCCCAAATTGACGCCCAGAACGGGCAGTTGTCCAAGCTTCATGCGCCTTGCGGCTGATAAGATCGAACCGTCGCCTCCGAGTACAACCACAAGGTCGAGTGAAGCAGTCTCAAGTTCTTCTGTTTCTTCGCGGTCGACCATCACCAATTCTGCATCGGTGGCGATAATGCGTTCGATCTCGTCAAGCGCTTCGCTGACTTTGGAGCGATTGACCGAGGCCAGAATCGCAACCTTTGGTTTTCGGCCTTCAAGAATCCAGGATGCAGTCATATCGAAGACCAGATTATCGACGCGTTTGGGGCTTGAGAGTACAAAGCTTCGGCCGAGTTGCACGCTCGATAAGAATTAGCTTTGGCAGGACTTGAACTTGAGCTCCAACACATCTGAAACTCAATTGAGCGATGCATTGAAACACGGAAGAAACTCTAAGTGTAGCCCGAAACGAGAACTTATCGATAGACGCGGGCTAAATCGCAGTCTTGATTGGGCCCAAGTCGTATTCTTGGCTCGGGGCCTAAACTTGAACTTGAGAGCCGGCTAGATTCTTACAACGCTCCACAAGGCGGTCGGTAGAAAGTCCAAAGTCTGCCAGCAGTTCCTTGCGGTCACCAAACTCGGCAAATTGATCTGGAATTCCGAGGCGTTGCAGGCTGCGTGTGTCCCAATTCCTCTCACAGGCGAGTTCAAGGACGGCACTGCCGAAGCCGCCGGCCAAAGCACCTTCTTCCAAAGTCAAAATGAAGCGGCACTCGTCAAAGACTTTCTCAAGCAATTCGTCATCCAGCGGCTTGATGAAGCGTGGGTTGATCACAGCGACTTCAATGCCGATCTCGGAGAGCTTTTCAGCTGTTTCAAGAGCCAGTTCGAGCATCGCACCTAAACCGAGCAGAGCGCCATCGGTCCCCCAGCGTAGGACTTGGGATTTACCCATTTCGATAGGGTCTTCCGATAGGTCCAGCTCGGAAGCTGAAGCTTTCGGATAACGGATTCCGACAGGTTTGCCACAATCAATTGCAAAGTCGAGCATGGCTTTGAGCTCGGTTCCAGAGCCTGGAGCCATCAACACCATATTCGGGAAAATGCGGTTGTAGCCAATATCGAACACACCATGGTGAGTCGCACCGTCGGGTCCTGCCAAACCCGCGCGATCCATCATCAGAACGACAGGCAGGTCTTGCAGGGCAACTTCCTGGAATATTTGGTCATAGCTTCTCTGAAGAAAAGTACTGTAAATCGTGACAATGGGCTTGAGTCCAGTTTTGGCATGCCCAGCGGCGAACGCGACGGCGTGCGATTCGCAAATTCCTACATCGAAGAATCGCTCAGGAAATTCCTCTCGAACTGGTTCGAGCTTATTGCCCTGACACATGGCGGCGGTCATGACGGTGACTTTGTCATCACGTCGCATCGCATCGCCAATGGCGTCTCTCGCGAAGTTTGTATAGGCCGGAGCGCTCTTGCTAGGCAGAATCTTGGCTTCACCACTGTTGTCTTCAAAGGCTGGTGGTGTGTGGAAGAATACAGGGTCTTGCTCTGCTGGCTGGTAACCGTGTCCTTTGTCCGTAACGACGTGCAACAAAACAGGCCCATCTTTCTTTTGGACCATTTTGAGGTATTTCTTAAGCAGCCCGATGTCGTGTCCGTCGATCGGTCCTACATAATGAGCGCCGAGCTCTTCGAACATCATTCCGCCATGTAGTCCTGCCTTTACGCCTTCTTTGATTTGCGCAAGCATGCGTTCAGCCGGATCACCAAACACAGGAACATGATTCAGTACTTTGACGACTTCGTTTTTCAGACCGGTGTAAAAAGGGTTGGTCCGTAGTCGATCTAGGTAAGTCGCAACCGACCCAACTCTTGGGCAAATGCTCATGCGGTTGTCGTTCAAGATTATCAGCAGATTGCTGTTCAATTCCCCCGCGTTGTTGAGTGCTTCAAACACGATGCCTGATGGAAATGCTCCGTCGCCGATCACCGCGACGCTTTTCCGGTCCCCGCGTCCGCCGAGGTCATCGCCGCTTTTGAGGCCAAGTGCAGTAGAAACGCTACAACCGGCGTGTCCAGTCATAAAAAGGTCGTAGTCGCTTTCACCTGGGTTGGGATAACCCATCAAACCGCCGCGAGTTCGAATGGTCGGGAATTCCTTGTAACGACCAGTGACCAATTTATGAGGATAAATCTGAT
>JBCCEO010000555.1:0-5745 GCA_039030255.1 Planctomycetota bacterium
CTCAAGCAATGAGACTTCACACGCGACGCAAACCGCGTCGAGTGCTAGTTTTGCGCCGAAGCAAGCGATTCTATCTACACAGAAAAAAGCCTTCAATCTGCTTCTGTTCTGCACGACGCTTCTTTCGTTGCTATCCATTGGATGCACACAGCCGTATTCCTATCCCATCGGAGCTCCACCTCCTGCCGGGTATGGAATGCAGCCTGCAGTCGCTCCTGGTGCAGCTCCAGGCGTTGTGCCGGGGGCAACCGGTCCTGGCTCGGTGTTTGCCGGCAATCAAAACCACCCGCAACTTGTAGAATTGCAGCAAAGGGTGAAGCAGTTGGACGAGAACAATCGGCAGCTGACAACGCAAATCGCTCAAGCGCAACAGCAAGTCCAAGCCTACCGCGAGCGATCGGAGCTTCTGGCAAAGCAGCTCGATGACACAACGAAACAGAACAAGCAACTCCTAGCCACCACGCGACAGTACGCTGACCAAGCCTTAGGTATGCAAGCCTCAGTGTCACGCATGCAAGAGTCGATGCAATTGCGTGGCGGTGCTCGCTTGACGGCCAACAATTCCCTGAATCAACAGGTCCAGGGACTGCAGATCACAGGGGCGGAAGTTGTCCAAGACCGCGATGTCATTCGTATTCGCATTCAAGCGGACCAACTATTTGCCGCCGGAACTGCACAACTTACGCCTTCAGCCACAATGACGCTGGACCAAGTCTCCAACGCTTTGCTTCGCCAGTACCAACGACAGCGAGTCGCCGTGGAAGGCCACACGGACACTACGACGGCGATAGGCGGCTATCAAACGTTATATCAAATGGCCAGCGCCCAGGCTCAAGCGGTAATTGACCACCTCGTGCGTCGCGGCGGCGTTCCAAGTCGTCAACTCTTTCTAACGGCTCATGGGCCAAACCATCCGATGTCGGACAATCAGTCGCCGGCAGGCCGCGCTCAAAATCGACGCATCGAAATCGTCGTTTACCCAGAGACATTCTAGCCTTCTCGACTCCTCTGAGAGGACAGGTCGGGTACCGAGATTTGTTTTGCCAGTTCTTGTCAAGCACTGCGGATTGCAGGTTGCAGCAATCATGCTTGCATCGCATTTAGCCCCATGACTTTTTTCAGCCATGCGTCGATGGCTGATGTAAATCTCAGGATCTTCGAAGGTCTTGCAGTGGATTCCCGTGACAATAGTGGCCAGAGCGGGACCTAAAAACGACGGAGTTTCCCAATTATAATTGATTACAGTGGGGCAGGATCTGTTCTCCGGTTGCTTCTTCCTACCAGTCAATTACCATCATGACTGCAGACTTTTTTACCGCTAGTGGGCGGGAAGCAAGGATAGGAACCTTGCCTGCAGGCGCAAGGACGGAGCAAGAAAACGTCTATCAAATTTCTTTAGGAGTGGGAGTCAGGACATGCGAGTTCGTCTCTTGTTGGCACTATTCATTTTGAACCTTGGCGTGGTGGCGGCTGGCCTAAGCAGCAGTGCATTGGCCCAGGGTGGCGTCTCGGAACTCTATGGCGAAGGAGTTCACCGTTATTACGCGGGCGATCACTTCGGAGCGGAAGAGATGTTCCGATCTGCGATCGATACTGGTTCCAAAGATCCTCGAGCACACTATTTCCTCGGATTGATCCAAGAGGCTCGCGGCGGCGATGGACTGGCAGACTTCGAGAAAGGGGCGCAACTTGAAGCCGCTGGCAATAAAGCGGCTCCAATTGGCCAATCACTAATGCGTGTCCAAGGTTCGGTTCGAGGCAAGATCGAAAAGGCTCGCCGCGCGGCTCGCTTGAATGTGCTCAAAGCACAAGCATCGAATCTGAAGAAGCTTCAAGCTGGTGGTGAAACCGTGCGAAGCGCGCCAGCCGGCACTGGCGCTGCTCCAGCGATTGTCGATCCTCAACCGTTCGCCGGTGGTATGAGATCCTCGGATATTTCCGCCGATGCAACGCAGCCTGTCGCACCGGAAGTCACCGAGGCAGCCAATCCATTCCCAAGCGCTGATTCTTCCGCTGCGAGTGGCTCTACCGCTCCTGCCGATGATCTATTCGGCGGAAGCTCGCAACCTGCTGGCGGCGACGATTTGTTCGGTAGTGGAGGAACAACAGAACCTGCCGCTGGAGGAACCGATCCTTTTGGTGGCGCCAGTGACCCTGCCCCTGGCGCATCGGATCCATTCGGTGGAACAACTGAACCTGCTGCTGGTGGCGGAACGGATCCATTTGGCGGATCGAGCGAGCCTGCTGGTGGATCAGACCTGTTCGGCAGCGGTGGTACGAGTGAGTCTCCTTCTTCGTCGAGTAGCACAGATCCATTTGGCGGAGGGGACGAAATGGGTTCGACCGACACTGCAGCCGATCCTTTCGGTGGAGCGGGAACCTCAGAGGCGACGCCAGCTGCTGATCCCTTTGGCGGAAGCGGAGCTTCAGACACCCCCGAAACCCCAGCTGCTGATCCTTTCGGTGGCGGAGACGATATGGGTACAAGCGAAACTCCTGCAGCCGATCCATTCGGTGGCTCGGGAACGGATACGCCAGAAACTCCTGCGGCGGATCCATTCGGCGGTAGCGATGGAGCCGATCCCTTTGGTGGTTCGAATCCATTCGGCAACTAGTGCGATTGTCGCCGGCCTAACTCGAATGCCCTCCGGGGCGTCGTAAAACATGTCTAGTGCGATCTTCATGACACGCGAGTCCTCAGTGACTCGCGTTTTTTTGTGCCATGGCTTTCTCAATAGTGCCGTAAGTTCTTTCATGAGCACGCGCAAACTGGCTTGCTGGGGCAAATTCGCCTGCCTAAACGCTATAAGCCAAGCCTAAGACAGCGGCAATATTGCTAGCCTTGATTGCCCTGGACCTCCCATTCCTGCAAGCGTTACTATCACGCGGCAGTAATGGCCAGGCGATTCGGTGTTTCATGCTGCATGGAATCAGCAGCTCTGTCACTGAGGATAGGCGCTTGACCATAAACGCTGAAAAGTGTCGACAAGGATGCCCAATGATTCGGGCAAACGCAATGAATAGTAAGACTTGCCGATCGTTGAAACGAATTTGTGCTTTTTGTTTGGGAGTAGGATTGTTGATTGCGCCATGGAGCAGCCAAGCCCAAGAAGGCTTTCGGATCGAAACGGACATCAACGTCGAGGGTTATGAACAGCCCGTCTCTCGCACTTTGAGTCTATTCCGGGATGGCGCTATCTACGATATGTCGCGCGATGAGGGCCAGGACATTACGTTGATCGAACCCTCCTTAGATCGTATCACGCGTTTCAATGAAGCCACAAAAACCAAAACGCACAATTCGATAAGCGAGCTGAAAAAACTGATCCCGGCTGCAGAACAGCAAGCTGCACAAGGGCCGCTGGCAATCTTTCTCGCTGGCGCTCAGAGTATCCAGGTTACGAAGGAAAAAATTGTCGTCGGTAGAGAACCTTTGCGCTACGAAGCGACATTGCAAAAGCCATTAGACGCTGATAACGCAGGCTTCTACGTCCAGCTGTACCAACAGTTTGCAGACGCTTCTAAACTCCTGAATTCATTTTCGACTGGCGGCGATCCCCCATTTGCCAGACTTGCACTCAACAAAGCCCTGGCCAAGCAAGGAGCCATACCGAAAGAAATCAAGCTATACGCCAAACGCGGGGGCAAAGAGATCGTCTACTCGTCGCGTTTGCACGTGAACTGGGGGCTCTCCAAGTACGACAAGGAGAGGATCACTAAGATCCAAGACATGCTTGCTAACTTCGAGCAAGTGACGCCCGCAGAATACAATCGTCGCGTTCAAGCTGCCTTGGTCCCACAAACACAGCAACCTACCGCCGTGAATCGCTAAATCCTCGTTCGGGGCTAAACATTGCCTCTCAGAGCCTTTTTGAATTCCGCTTTCTAAGATCCGCTTTCAAAACAAATCTATTCAGCTTGACTTGCTTCTTGTTGCTCCCTGCAATGCCCATCCCCGAAAGGCACACTAAGTGAGCATTTTGCTCTTCGAAGACCAAACCGTCTCCAGCTTGGCTCCTATCACTACGGCACGCGCTGCCTGCGCCGTCACCATGGGTTCCTACCGGCTTGTCGATTTGCTCCGCGAGCTAGACATGCCACTAGTCCTGCATCTAAGAAGACACCTTCGTACGATTTACGGCTTGGATTTTCAGGAGCGCCAAGTCGGCGACGCCGACGTTCCTGGCGCAGGGCCAACCCTAGCGTTGAACGCACGTATCATACCAAGTTCAAAGAACCTGGAAGCAATCGGACGCTTGCTCGCCGCCGAAGGAAGCGCGAGCGGCGTTGTGCGAGATGGCGAACAAATCGCGGCTGTTGTACACCCCGGTTGGACTTGGAGTGAGATCGCCGAACAAGCAGACCAAGGCCTTTCTGGCTTGCTGGGTGCCCTTAGCGATACAGCTGACATGGACGAATCATTGCAACTCGTTTCATTGCCGCACGAGGTTGTTGCCGCCAACATGAAAGTCATCGGTGATAACTTACAGCATCGAATCGGCTCCGCAGCTTTTACGCAGCAACAAGATGGCGTCTTTCTGGCTGAAGGAGCTTCCTTGGGCGACTACGTTATCACGGAAACAGACTCTGGTCCGATCATAATTGACGAAGGTGCTACTGTAGGACCATACACGCTCTTGCGCGGCCCAATCTACATTGGGAAAAACTGTCGCATACTGGAACATGCTGCGATCAAGGACGAAGTCTCGCTTGGGCACACAACAAAGATTGGCGGCGAAGTTGAAGCAGCCGTCGTAGAGCCCTTTACGAACAAGCAGCACCACGGGTTCCTCGGACATAGCTATCTGGGTAGCTGGATCAATCTAGGTGCAGGTACTTGCAATTCAGATCTTAAGAACACGTATGGTACGGTCAACATGGAGTATCCGACGGGCAAGTCGGCGACCGGCATGCAGTTTCTGGGTTGCGTCATGGGAGATTACAGCAAGTCCGCAATTAACACGGGGATTTTTACTGGCAAGGTAATCGGCGTTTGCAGCATGATGTACGGCTTTGTCACCAGTAATGTCCCTAGCTTCGTCAACTACGCGCGACTTTTCGGGCAACTGGCAACGCTACCAGCTGAAGTCATGATTGCCACGCAGCTCCGCATGTTCTCACGTCGGAAAGTCGAGCAGCGAGAATGCGACAAACAATTGCTCCATGACATGTACCGCTTAACTCAATCTGAACGCGATCGCTTCGGTGACGAGATCGCTTTCTAGCTTTCGGAATATGATGGAAGGATTAGTACTGTGATATTCCCAAGGAGAACTGAGGATTCAAGTCGATGTGCTGGCGCTGTGCAACACGTCTCAGATAGCAACCGCCTCGATGCACTACTCAAGAGTGAATTTGAGGAATATGTGTTGTTGTTCGGAGAACAGTTTGCACGAAGAATTCCACTATTTGAGTATTACGAAAATGGGGAACTTTTCGAAGCCTCAATTCCTTGCACGGACTCAAGGCACCAATACATAGAAACTGTCGCGAAGATAACGAATGAGCTCAAGAGGACCCAGAAAACTCTAGAGATAGAACTATCTAAAGGCATATCCAAGCTAACGAGCGAAGATTCAATTGAGAATCTGTTCTAAGGCTTGCATCGGATTCGAAGCAAATTCTTTTTGAAATCTGCGAAGCTTCAGCACCTCTGTGCGCGCTTCAGCGCGGTTTGGACCGCCTCCGCCGTAAACCCACAAGCTTACGAAGTTCTTGCTGGAAAGCAGGTCTGAAATTTCGCGC
>JBCCEO010000556.1:0-5742 GCA_039030255.1 Planctomycetota bacterium
ATTGAATTCCAGCAATGACATTGATGTTACGGCGCCAGCAGCTGCGAAATTCTACAGTTCCGCTACCCGAGAATGGCATGCATGGGTTGTGATCACGACACCCCCATTTGTAAAAAAGGTTTTCAAACGGCGGGATTATGGTGAAAGCGGTTCTGCGGTTAAGATTACTGGGGATGGCACCAAAACAGTAGACTTTGACATCGAAACGGTAGTTTACTCAAACCAGGGCTCAACTCTTGGTCCAATAACTGGCTACGGTGCTAGTCCCACAGCCTCTTTGACGGCTCCCGCCGCAGGCGTTCACAGACAGACTGGAAACGCACAGTTTGTCGAGCAGCAATGAGCAATAATCGCCCAGGGCTTTTACTGTACACCTCTCTAATTCGCTACACTCTTGTAGGGGGGGCATGTTTCCTGGCAGGCGTGGCTGCAATGTTTTTTGCGAATAGAGACAGTGGAAGAAGTGGGGCGGCTGTTTCGCAAGGTGACAATCCAAACACAACATCGAGTCAGCTCGATGTAACAACTGGTCACGCGCGGATTCGCAACCTCATCGCAAAAGGAGCAGCAGTAACTCCATCCGAAGGCATTGAGCTCATGGCCGCTCTTGAAGAAATGGCGAGGAGCGATTTGGATGGAGCAGTTAGAGACGCAGACAACTTTTTGGGGCAAGAGCGGTTGAGTTACATCGCCGGTCTTGCCACGGCCATCGGCAAATTAGGTTTGTCCGAAGCCTTGCTTTTTCCCGAAAGTTTTTCGAACCCAAACGAACGCAAAATGGCGACAGTAGCACTGTTGCACTCGGTGGCATCGTATAATCCGGAGCTACTTTCAAGCTGGCTTGGTGAAGGAGCAATCCAAACTGGGTCAGAAACAGAGTCGTTGGCCATCGCGATTTTGGCCCAATCGAACCCAAAATCGATGAGCGACTCGCTGGGGCAATTGGATAAGGAAAGCCGAATAAAGGCAATAGGTTCTTTGGCTTATCAGTATGCGGCAGGGGATTCGCTCGATCAGGGAATCGCATGGGCAAACAGTCTGGAAAGTCCGACGGAGCGCGAAACCGCCTTCATTCAAATTGTGTCGGCGCTTTCGACGACTGATCCTGCGCAAGCCGCCGAACTTCTGTTGCAATCTGAGCAATCACCCCAACGCTCAGGCGTGATCCAAACGATCGTCCATAACTGGGCAGAGTCCGATCCTGATGCCGCAATGGAATGGATCGAGAACGAAACCAAGTCACAAGTACGTAACATCGCCTTGGTATCATTTTCCCAGGCCCTAACACCGAAAGATCCGCAGCGCGCCGCGGAATTCCTCGACGAGATGCCTTTCGGTAAAGGGCGGGAGGATTCGATCCGAATGGTGGCAAGCGAATGGGCAAAGGTCAATGCGCAGGATGCAATCGGCTGGCTGGACAGCCTGGCGGAAGCCGACCGGTCCATCGCGCTTGGGCCTTTTCTGGACGCTTGGGCCATCGAGGAGCCCCGCGCTGCGATTGAATTCGCTGCCGAACGAACGGAGGAAATTGCGTTTCCCGAACGACTTCTGCGTTGGGTTTCACATTGGGGGCGTTCTAATTCACAGGAAGCGCTAGAGTGGTCTCAGCAGACCGGCGATGACCAAATCGTTCGCCATGCTCTCTTGTCTGCGGCAACGACCGAACCAGACGCCGCTACCCAAAGCTTGGGGGCCATCTCCAACTCCGAGCTACGGCAGCAGACGACCCGCGATTTATTGGCGACAATTGCCAATGAGGATCCTGAACAGGCTTTCAATCGATATGTGAATCTTCCAGAGGGTCTCAGCAACGAGAAGGCGATTCAGACCATCATTTTCAAATGGGTGCGAATCAGCCCCCGCGAAGCTTCAGAGGTCGTCTCCCAAATGCCATCGGGCGCCGATCGGGACATAGGGGCGCTGGAAATTACCAATTACCTCATCCAAAAAAATGACTATGAGAGCGCCTTTCATTGGGCGCAGGAAGTATCTGATGCTTCGAGACGTCGTCAGTGGATGGCCCGCGCCTTGCATGGTCTCTCAATTGAATCCGCCCAGCAGCTTCTGGATGCTTCAGCGGTCAACGGCGCTGATCGCCAAGTAATTGAACAACGCTTGGGGCGTCCTTAGTTAGTTGGTCTCAGGATGTGCAAATTAAGAGTTCGCATCCAAGGTAGAACCTATTCAGGAAGACACTTCGGTCACATCGGTTGCTGACAATACCTCTTGGATGGTTGTCTCTCCTTCGAGCGCTTTTTGAAATCCATATTGCCGCATCGTTTTGAATCCGTCTTGCACAGCTTGCTGAGCGATCTCTTGCCGCGAGCATTTACGGGCGACCAAATCCTGCAACTCGGGAGTCACCATGCACACTTCATAAATCGCTAAACGCCCATGATAACCGGTGTGACCGCATTGTTGGCAGCCAACATCGGAGGCGCCGTGAATCTGATCCCAATTCCCTTCAGGAACACCGATAGAATGCAAATAGTCCGAATCAAACGAAGCCGGCTCTCGGCAGCTAACGCAGAGTCGCCGAACTAGCCGTTGCGCCATGAAGGCGCGAACCGACGACGAGACGAGGAACGGTTCGAGGCCCATGTCGATCAATCGGGTGATGCCGCCAATCGAGTCGTTGGTGTGCAGAGTACTCAAAACGAGGTGGCCGGTTAATGCTGCCCGGATTGCTATCTCGGCCGTTTCCAAATCGCGGATCTCTCCGACCATAATCACGTTGGGATCGCCCCGGAGGATGCTGCGGAGACCGCTTGCGAAGGTTAAGTTGATTTCTGGTTTTACGGCAATTTGTACGAGTCCGTCTAATTTGTTTTCAACAGGATCTTCGATGGTGACGATTCGGCGCTCCTCTTTGTTCAGCACGGATAGGAAGCAATAAAGCGTCGTTGACTTACCACAGCCGGTAGGTCCGGTGACGAGAATGATGCCGTTTGGCTTCTCCAATAAATCGTCGATATCTGTCCGCACATGCGGCGCCATTTGGAGACGATCGAGCGTGAAGTTTTCCTGGCCTAACAAACGCAAACTGATGCTTTCGCCTTCAACTGTCGGAATCGTCGCGACACGAACGTCGATCGATTGGCCCTCCAGCTGCAGTTGAACGCGTCCGTCTTGCGGCAGGCGTTTTTCGGCGATGTCGAGTCTAGCCATGACCTTGAGCCGCGTGATCACGGATGCCTGCAAGTCTTTGATGTTTTCCGGAACGGGCGCGCTTCGCAACACGCCGTCGACGCGGTATCGAATTCGCAAATTGTTAGCGAGCGGCTCGACGTGGATGTCGGTCGCCCGTTGCATCAACGCTTCTTTGATGATTTGGTTCACGAACTTGACGACCGAAGCTTCCGGATCGTCTTCGTCGAGAACGTTCACTTCTTCCTTGAGATCGAGACTGTCGTCATCGGCCTCGCGTGTTTGGAGCAACTCCTCAAACGTATCGGCTCCAACGCCGTAAAACTTTTGCAACGCGGCCAACAGCCGACGCCGCGAAGTCATCACCCACCGAACCGGGCAGTCGACTGCCTTAAGCACTGCTTGGCGGTCTTGAAATTGAAATGGATCGTAGAGAGCAACATCAATACGTTTGATCGCTGCCTCATTGTCTTCAGTGGGGTGAATTCTGAGTGGAGCCACTCGGTGTCTAACTGCGATTCTAGCTGGGCAAATTCGCTTTAGTCGCCCCGCAGCTGCCGAATCGGGTTCAAGTTCGGTCGTCCATTTTAATCCGACTTCTTTACCCAACGACTCAGCAAATTTGTCCTCATCGTCGATGTCGCCGCTGTCGAGCGCAAGATCGACGAAGGAGTTTTGATTCACGCCACTTTCTTCGATGCGTTTCAGAGTGGTCTCAGACAGCATTGCTCCCGCGCGCTGCAAGATTTCGTGAGAGTGATTGTTGGGATTGGATTTCACATTGCTCGTTTTTCGGCGGTTAGCGAAATCGACGGCTCTCGACATCCAACACGACAGGTTGAGAGCTACGACTTCTTACCACCACTGAACGCTCTAACGCAAAATCGCCGACAATTCCAATTCCAATTAATCGCGTTACGCTGTCGTTTACGGTTGCTCGAGATTCCAACAGCTGCAAGTCCCCTCCCGCACCAAGCGCGTTAAGGGCTTCAGTCACGGATTGAAATCGAACATCATCTTCGGTAAATACAAGTCCATCAGCGCCTTTGCGAGTTGCGTCGAATCGTAATACTACTTCCAATGGACACTGACACAATGCTTGGATTAATTGGGGTGGAGCATCGTTAAGATCCAACTTTCCGCCACTATGAAGTGTGAATGCTTGCCGCCAATCTGGCTTTGCCGCAGCAACTAAATCCATTCCGAGGACAAGCCGGGCCTCGTCCAGATCAATGAAGTCACGATTGTATGGGCGACCTTGCAACCCTAACTCCCCATACAATTCGCGCTCCGCGCCTGCTGCGCGCAGCTGCTGATCCTGGTCAACCCAATCCGCTAGCGAATCGACAACAGCGATAGATTGCTCGGGCCCCAGTCCCCAGAGTTGAAACAAATCGCGTAGCACTTGATGGTGGATTTCATCGCCCAACAGTGAATTGAGATGCAAACGTGCGCCCTCACTTACAATGCGGGCTTCATAGGCTTCGGTGTCGCTCAGTTGAGCACGCAGAATTGGATCCCATCGTTCAACAGCTGGGTTGGCTGCAAGCGCGATTGCAGTATCCGCGAGTTGCTCGGCGCGAAAGCCGTGGGCATTGGCAGCGCTTTGTTCGATTTCAGAAAAAAGAAACTGTGAGGAAGTAAATACGAGTATACTAAGGATTCCAATCACCCATAGAACAGCAAGCAGTGCTGTTGCTCGCGCACTCCGAATTCTCTCAAAATTGCGGTTCATGAAGTGGAGTCGAGTTCGGAGTTTGAAGTGTCTACAGGATCCGTTGAACCTGAATCCAAGAAGCCTTCGTCAACGCTATTTTCAGAGGTGGAACTTGGTTTTGCTGGCGCTTGTTTCTTTGGAACCCAAAAAACGGATCGTGTTGGCTCAAGATCTCCCTCCATTCGAAACGTAAGTTCCACCATCGACGGGTTCCCTAGATTGGAGTCCCAGGATTCTAGCCAAATTCCTCTACTGGAATCATAAAAGCGCCATGTGAACTGCCTTAAGCGGCGTAGCAAAACGACGCTGCGCCCCGATAACGTCTCGAATTCACCCTCCGCAAAAACCTCGCCTTGCTTTTGATTGAGGTAGTGCGATCGAATCCGTAGGTAACCGCCCGCTTCTACCTCAGCAGACAGGACCACGCGAGCGACTTGTGGCGGAGCCCCACCGAACGAAAAAGCAAACGGCGCATTGGCGATCGAAAGGTAAGTTGCGTAATACTTTCCGCGGTCTAGCACTAAAAATTCAATCTGTGCATTCCCAGGGAGATCTTCGAAATTTATCCGGCACAACTCGATGAACCGATTACGAATCGCCTCTTGGTCATGATAATCGTTCAACTCGGTGGTCATCTCCAACGCTCCACCGGAAATCGCGAATATCCCTGCTGACAAAATCAGCATGACGGCAATCGCCAATGTCAACTCCATCAAAGTTGCGCCTCGTTGGCTTCCGCAGCCAGGAACCATGGATTTTGCCAGCAGTGGTCTAAACTGGGTGACGGGTGATGACTCAGGACCTCCATTCCAATGGTAGTCACAGTACATGTACATTTAGCCTGCTGTGTGACATTTTCGACCTTCGGGTGAAGCACC
>JBCCEO010000557.1:0-5739 GCA_039030255.1 Planctomycetota bacterium
ATCTTGAGCCGCTTGCAGCAAGTCGTTTATGGACATTCGATTGGCGTGATTGATCTCAGCCAGTATCTCAATGCTTTGCTCGCCGTAGCCCTCGCGATTAACTTTTTCCCCAAAAAACCTGGGTAAATCGCGAATGTCACGCGGCCCAAGCTGAATTTCGATATCGAGTTCTGACTGAAGTTTGGATTGTTCGGCCGCCATGTATCCGGGCAAGACGAGACAGTTCGTGGGCGTGGGCAATTTGAGATGCCGAAGGAGCCATTTTGACGTCATAAGCGCAGCGACTGTGATCGGCAATACTTGAATCGAGTACTGAAAGCCAATCTTGTTTGCAAGTTGCTCTACGGTGTTGCGTACCGCATGTTCGGCCAATCTGCCAGTTACAAAATGATAACACTTTGGTGTATCGGACATGTTTCGGTTTTGTAACGGCATGGGAAGAAGAAAACGGAAAGCGCTAAATGTTGCGTTTTCGCAAAACGTTATTTTGGTCAAAACATCTTGACCTAGCTTCCACGTTTAATAAAAAACAGTCATACGAGGAATTCTTGAGAAACAATTTTCGTCCTTATTGTTTCTGTGGCCGAGAGTTCCTCGTTTTTTTATGCGCTCATATTGGTACGTTGCATTCTGCTGTTCGTGGGTAACAGAAATCAGCTGCAATCCCGCCAACTAGTACGCATTGAATTTTCTTTGCACGCGCAAGAAAATTCAATGGTGCAATGCAAGTCTTTTTTCGCGATCGGATTAACGTGACGCCTTTTGGTTGGCTTTGATGCTTTGCAAAAGCTGAACGCTAGAGGGCGCTCCACCAGAGACTTCCACGGCATGTTCGGCCCAGCGAATTGCCTCACTCCACTTTTTCATCGTTTCGCACAGCATTGCTGCCGCTTGTGCATAACTTGGTTGTTCGGACTCTAGATTGGCTGCTAGAACCAGATGCTCATAAGCCGCTTGCATCTGGCCATCCACGTAGTAGGCGAGCCCCAACCGATATTCAAGCGGTGCTGAGTTTGGCAATAGCCGGGCGTCGCGTTCCAGCAAAGGCAATTCCTGCTTCCGAAGTCCCTCAACGATAGATTGAAGCAGCTTCGACGAGTCAGAGTCCAGATTCACCCCGCCGATGTTTCGATCCAGTAGAGCGGCGAGGTTCGAGCGGGCACCGGTAACAAGTGGCTCCACAATAATCGCGTCTTCATAGCTGCTCACCGCAGCATTTTCACGTCCCATTTGTTCGGAGAGGATTCCTAGGGCTAAATGAGCTCCTGCGCGGTCGTTGTTGAACTGCAATCCGTTCTGAAGCTCTTTAATTGCATTTCGAAACTCAGAAGCAGTTTTTCCGCGCCACATCGATTGAGGGAACTCAAGAAGATTGCGAGCCGCTTCGGTTCGCACGCTGCGGACAGGATCTGCCAAAGCTTGCTGCAATAGACTCCCGTTCTTCGAGATGTTGCCGCCAAGCGGTAATACGCTGGTGGCAGTAGAACGAAGCAACGGATGCTCGTCCTCAATGGCGTCTGCCGCAGCGTAAGCCGCTCGCTCAGGATCAATTTGTGCCAAATACTGCAAGGCCGTTGCGCGAGCGATCACAGGAGCTTCGTAACCGCGTTTTCCAAGCAGTGATTCCAGTTTATCCGCTGCCTCGGGTTTCCCTTGCTGCGCGGCCGCAATGGCAATACCAAAGTGTTCATCACGTCGTCTGTTTTCGCCATACCATTTGTTGCAGGCATCATCGCACCAAGTGTTGACCCGCTCGATCTCCTTTTGGACTTCTTCGTCGCCCTGGCGAGCGGCCAACATCCAGTCTTGATAGAGCACTAAGCCCTCACGTTTCTCGGCGGCAACATTCTCTGGATTCAAATGGCAGTTTGTACAAGCGTTCGGCGTCCCAAGTTCTGTACTTAGGTCAGGTCGTGGAATACGGAAGGAATGATCGCGGCGAGCGTCCACGGCCATGTAGGTTGTCGATGGCATGTGGCAATTGACGCACTGCGCTCCTGCCGTTCCAGGTTTGTGAAAATGATGGCCGACTGAGTCGTACTTGGCGGTCGGGTGTTGGTGGCAGGACGTACAGACTTCATTACCGGAATGTTTTAACTTCGCCGTATGTGGATCATGGCAGTCCGAGCATTTGATGCCTTTGTGATACATCTTGCTTTGAATGAAGGACCCGTGCACGTAATCTTCATCCAAGATCTGCCCATCGGGATAATAGATCCCTTCCGTCAAAAGTTGGTTGCTGTAATGGTCATAGAAGTTGTTGCCGGCTTTGAAGTCGCCGTGAACCACGTTACGACGACTATGGCAAGGTGCGCAAGCTTGAATTTGATTCTCTGATGCAATTTTCAGATTGGCTAGGCCATATCCACGTTCACGGCTCCAACCAGGAAAGGTCATCTGCGCCAGTTCGACGTGCAAGCTACCTGGTCCGTGGCAGGCTTCACAGGAAACATTAATTTCCATGAACATAGATTGGTATTGGCCAATGTTATGGACTTTGCTCCCTGCTTCTTCATCCGTCAACGGGCCCACGGTATGGACGTCTTTAATATCTGCCGGCGTGAATTTCTTTTGGTAGTCTGTGCTGTGGCATTCGGCGCACATGTTATTCCAACGCTGCGCAATTCCAGTCCAATGCAAATCGTCTGAAGGATCCAGTTTTTCTCGAACGTCGGGCGGTGCGAGGTAGAACCAGTTTTCTGCCTCGGTGTCCCAGCACAACCGCAAGACTTGAACGCGCGGCAGCGAGTCAGCTGAAGATTGTTGACCAACGCCGGGAAAATCAATCATGTATTGCTGCAGGGGTTCGTAGCCGAAGACGTACTTGACTTCGAAATCCTCCATTTCGCCCGTTGGCCCTTCGGTGTGGACCATGAATCGTCTTCCGTCGCGAAAAAATCGACTCACAATGCCGTGATGCTCAAATGTTACATCGTCGAAGTCGGCCAAAACCGTTTCATCCGTTGCTAACTTCATAGCGCGATCATGATGTGAACCGTTGTACAGCTCTGCTTCTTTCTGGTGGCATTCTGCGCAACTCTGCTGGCCGACATAGCTGGACGTTGACAAGTCAAAGGGCGGTTTGCCGTTTGAAGATCGCTTGCAACCACTCGTGAACAAAAGCAAACACAGGCAGAGCCCCCCAAGGAAGAACAAGGAGGATATCGCCCTCAGACGGCCAACTTGAACTCGCCCACCACTAGTGTCGATTCCCACAAAGGGTGGATAAGCTTTTGAGCCAGAACCAAAAAAGAGCATGAGGGAAGATCAGTGGAGGGGTAAGCTTGAGCCTCTAGCCTTGGCCCAAGGTCAATTTCTCAAAAATCTCGAATCCTCGTTTCCAAAAATCTCCCGTGGCAATTGCCCCGCAGTCCCCCGAAACTGAGTCCGCATTCGGACAGCACGAGGAATGGACTATGGCGGAAAAACGAAGGGGACGAGGCCTTTGGGCCGCGAGTTCCATTGCCCATATTTTAAAGGCTGGAATCAACAGCGATAGAACTTTTTCGCTTATTTGATCCATCATTGCCATCGCACTGAATGAGCGACAAAGAAATTTCAAGATTTGGCGAGTAAATAGGTGCGTGACCGAAGAAATGATGAGCAGACTGCGCAAAGATTGCTTGTTACAGAGCCTATTTACTTTAGGCGCATTTCTACAGTGACGCGGTCGCAAGATACATCAGGACGAATTAGGCGCTGCCCGATTCCTAAGATCCTGGAGACAGTACAGGCTCTCCCCCGCGGCTGAGATATATCTCGTACCATTGGGCAAGCAAGTGCATCGCAGCTCCCATGGTGATGCCATTTGTGACGAATAACCCAATGCCACAGGCGAGGACACCAAACAGGTTCAGCACGATGGCGAGAAGCATAAAGGCGATACCTGAAGAAACCATCTCTTTCCACATTAGGCCAACAAAAGTTCTCGCCCAACCTAAGTCGAATGCTTGTGCAAAATCTTGGCAGATCATGCAACGCAACACAAAGGGGACGGAGTAAATCGATATGACGATCGACAAGATGATCATCAGGGGAAACGAAAGCAAAAATACAACGGGAGCAGCATCGCCCAGTAAAAGGCTCGCAACGAATACCATTATTCCGAAGGGAACCGAGATTAGTGCACCGACTGCAAATTGAATGACAAAGGAAACGAGAAAGGGCCACAGTCCGTTTGAAAGGTAGTCACCGAGACGTTCTGGATCGACGTCTTGATTTGGGTGTTCAGGCCGGCCAGATCGTGCCTTCAAAACATCGCTTCCGTAGCCCAAGATAGCAATATTGCCGATGATAAATGAAGTCGCAACACTGCAAATTGTTAGCCACAACAGATTGTTGACTCGGTTGTGCGAATCCCAGATAGCCTGGAAGGCAGCCATAGGAGAACTCTTGAACTCTGGCATTGGTCCTTGTTCATAGCCTACCGTTTCTTCCAACATTCTTTTGCTTCCTTTTTCGTTCCCCAAAGCCGCGTAACATGTAGCCCATTTTTTCAGGACGCAACTTAAGGCTCAATATAGCAAATTGCTTGCCCTACGTTTCAATCTGCCGGTCGAAATGATCGCCACCTTCTTGGCCTCAATTCGACAGTGAGTCGGCCGGATCGAACTGGGAGTTCAAACAATGCGTCTCAAAGAAGACGACAAGGCAGGTGCTTATTAAACCGATTTCGCTCCGGCGCTGCAAATATTGGCAAAGTCACGATCGAAAAAAGAATCGCCATCAACCTGCGATCAGAAACAAAGCATGGTGGCGCATTGGCACGGAACCTTTCTTGCTTACCTAGCCGAAAAGGTGATTGAATGCGTTCGCCTGGATTACTGGGATGAGTCCAAAGCCGATCAATACGGCACCCAGGATGATGGCTTTCACGGCAGACTTGCAGTCAGCCCAATTCATGCTCCCATACACCAGGGAGTAGATCATTGGCAGGAACATACACAAGAGGCCTTGGACCACGCTTTGCTTGAAACCGAAGGTCAAGATACTCATGTTCGCAAAGAAAATGATCGAAGTCCCAGTCAGTAATCCGGTCATGCCAAGCGTCGCCATGATAGGCATCGTCTGAAGTTTGCCGTAGAAGGAATCTGGGGAAGCTAGGTTTTCCTTGTTAAAGCCATCGGCGATGATGACGCCTGCAGCGCAGAGAGTCACAGCACCAATGAAAAAGGACATGATTACCCACCAAGGCATTTGAGCTTTATCGCGTCGTGAGTCCATGAGCTTATCGCGCTTCATGTTCTCGGATGCTTCTTGCAGGTAGAGGTTGTCGAATTCCGGCGCGTTGGCGACGAGGTCGTAGCCTTCTACTTTCTCGCCGCTTTGAAAATTCATGCCGCAACCGGTGCAAACCACCGTGCCAGGTTTGATGGGACTGAAGCATGAGGGACAGGTGGGTCCCTTTTGCTCTGTAAGTCCTGCATCGTCCAGTACGGAAGCAAATTTACCGTCTTGATTGGCTGGAGCCGCTACGGGTGCAGACGCTGCCGGTACTGTTGGGGCTACTGGCGCGGCGGAATTGGCGGGCGCAGTTCCAGATTTAGGCACTGGAATCTTGATTGATTTCTTGCACTTCGGGCACTGCCCCTGCTTTCCTGCAAGCTTCGATGGGACGGATAAAACTTGACCACAACTGCATTTGAATTTGATTGGCATATCTAGACTGGCACAACCGCATCGAAAATCGACCGAGGTCGAAGCGATGAGAGTAAAGAGGAGAAAAGTGACCGGATCTTG
>JBCCEO010000558.1:0-5724 GCA_039030255.1 Planctomycetota bacterium
GCATGAACAAATTTGGATACCAACCATTCTGGCGGTTCAATTCCGCACGAAACGCGAATGGTTCCGGTGAAGATGCCCAGTCGCTCACGCTCCTCGGGTGAATAGCCACGATGGCTGGTTGTCTCTGGGTGGGAAAGCGAGGTGCAGACATCACCCAGTGAAGGAACAAAGGCAATATCTGGTGCAAGCGCGGAGAACAAACATTGCACCGGCAAGCCGGCGTCGAGATGCATGGTGAGCATCCAACCAAAGCCGCCGCTTAGCATTTGAGTCGCTTGCTCATGCTGCGGATGGTTCTGCAAGCCTGGGTAGTCTACGGCGCGGACGTTCTTATGTTCGGCCAAGGCGTTTGCTAACTCGTTTGTATTGGAGCATGCTCTTTCCAATCGCAAGGCCAAGGTCATGAGGCCGCGTTGGGTGAGGTAGCAGTCAAGCGGACTGCTCGCCAATCCAAAAGTGCTTACCCTCCTGCGTATCTCGCTGTGTAGAACCGGATCTTTGGCGACGATCAATCCAAGCATCACGTCACTGTGCCCGTTGACTTGTTTGCCCAAGCTTTCAACCACGATGTCTGCACCGTGATCAAGTGGCCGACAAAGTAGATGCGTTGCAAAAGTGTTGTCAACGGCCAGCAGCCCGCCGGCTTGGTGCGTTAGATTTGCAAGTTGCGGCAAGTCGACGACTTTGAGGCGAGGATTGCTGATGGTTTCGACGAGTACTAAATCGCATTGGCTTTGGGATAAGCGCTGTAGGTCTTCGGCGCAAGTCGGATCAAAGGATTCGCAGCGCGCGCCCCAGCCTTCAAGTTCTCGGGCGAATAGATTGACGGATTGCCCATAGAGCTCGTCAGCAATCCAGACCACTGCGCCAGGTTTGAGTATCGCTAGGCCAATCGCGCTAAGGGAACTCATTCCTTGAGCGGTAAGCAAGGCGTTGTCGGCCCCGTGTAGCTTGGCAAGCTTACTTGCTAGAGTCCGCTCGTTGGGGTGTCCATCGCGACGATATACAAAGGAGGAATCTGTTCCGGCTAGAGCCGCGTCCGCGTTCTCCGGTGACTCCATTTGCCAAACGCTGGCCAAACTGATGGACTCCGACTGCGGTGCGTTCCTATCCGTACAATTTGGAACACGAAGCGCTTCGACTTCCAAATCTACGGGCCATTTTTTTTCGTTTGAAGCGGAAGATTCCGACATGGGATTTGCTTGCGAATGTAGAGAATCGTTGGACGAGTTGCGATGAACTTAGGATTCAAGATAATAACGCATTCCAAGAATTTTGTATTCCGGCGACGTATTTCAACTGAGTTGGGCTGCTCGGCTGCTGTCTCGAACGAACTATTTTCCAATCACCAAATCACCTCATGTCAAAACGAAATCTATTGCTTGCCAGCAGTTCCAACTGCCATCCGCACGATTACCTCCTGCACATTGAGGACGTGATTCGCGAGCTTTTCCAAGGCGTGGACGAAGTTCTATTTGTTCCCTTCGCTCGTCCGAGTGGTTTGAGCCACGATGAGTATACGGCCGTTGCCGCGAAGGGATTCGCAAAGTTTGGACTCAAAGTCCGCGGCTTGCATGAGTTTGCGGACCCGATCACCGCCGTCAAAAATGCTCAGGGAATGTTCACTGGCGGCGGAAATACCTTTGTCTTGCTTAGCGAACTCTATCGCCAGGAATTGCTCAAGCCGATGCGAAACCAGATTCTTGAAGGTACGCCCTATCTCGGCACTTCGGCCGGATCCAACATCGCAGGCATGACAATTGGCACCTCGAACGACATGCCCATCGTCTACCCGCCTTCCTTCGCGGCGCTGAGCATCATTCCATTGAATCTCAACCCGCACTTTCCGGCATTGCCGCCTGACCCCACCCATAAGGGAGAGACGCGCGAAGATCGGATCCACGAATTCCATTTATATAATGAGCAACCGGTAATCGCAATTCGGGAGGATAGTGCCCTGCGGATCCAAGGAGACAGCATGCGGCTTTGCGGAACGCGTCCAGCTATGCTTTTCAAGCCGCAATTTGCGCCCGAAGAAATCGCCCAGGACGCAGAGCTCTCGCACTTATTGTAGACTCGCTGCAGGGACCTCAAGATCGGCGGAGTAGAGGACTGGCGAAAAACTCATTACAAGTGAAAATAATCGTCCAACGAACGAACTTGCTTAAAGGCCAATGTTTTGAATTCAAGTAAATACACCTGGGCCTCCAGGGGCGATGTCAATGCCTTCTTCGGATTGATGCTCGACAACCTTGCGGGCTTACTGCTGACAGTAACCCTGCTCAGCGGCATTTTTGGTTTCCCGGTAGACTTCGCAATTCGGTATATGATCCCCGGGACCGCAATTGGAGTTTTGGTTGGCGACCTGCTTTATTTTTTCCTTGCCTTTCGGCTTGCAAAAAGGGAGAACCGGGATAACGTCACTGCGATGCCACTTGGGCTGGATACGCCCAGTACCATTGGCATGGTATTGTTCGTGCTAGGACCTTCCTTTGCTGCTGGTAAAGCCGCAGGGCTCGACGATTTCGCCGCCGCGATGCAGACTTGGCATATTGGGATCTGCGGTATTTTGCTTTCAGGCATTTTGAAGTTCATTCTGGCATTTGGAAGCGAATGGATCCGCAACTCAATACCTCGCGCTGGACTTCTAGGATCACTCGGCGCCATTGCACTGATGTTGATCGCTTTTATGCCTCTCTCCGAGCTCTCAGTCAGTCCGATTGTGGGCTTCGCCAGTTTGATTATCGTGCTGGCGACTTTGGTTGCCCGAGGGGAGTTGCCTTTCAAGTTCCCTGGAGCTTTGGGTGCAGTGTTGGTTGGTACCCTACTCTGCTACATTCTGTTGGCAATCGACAAGTCTGCTGGAACGGAACTCGCTCCTCATTTCGAGAAAGTCGACACAGCGTGGTTTCCGAGCGAATGGTTGACCGTTTTTCAGTTTGAATGGCTCAACGCGTTCGACGAGACTTTGCAGTACCTGCCCTTCATTTTGCCTTTCGCCATCGCGACCGTGATCGGAGGCATTGATTGTGCGGAGAGTGCTGCCGCGGCAGGCGATTCCTATTCGACAAACACCATCATTGGAATCGAAGCACTCGCAACGACAGCAGCCGCACTCTGCGGCGGCGTGATTCAAACCACACCGTACATCGGACATCCAGCTTACAAGGCCATGGGCGGCAAGGCGGCGTACACGCTGGCGACAGCCTTGTTTATTGGTGCTGCTGGTACAATTGGCTATTTCAGTCTATTTTTCAATTACGTGCCCAAAGTCGCGGTGCTGCCGATCCTGGTTTTTATCGGCCTCGAGATCACGGCGCAAAGCTTCTTGGCTACACCAAAACGGCACTACTCTGCAGTCGCGGTAGCGTGCATGCCCGCGATCGCAAAACTACTCACCATCACCAACGCGACGACGCTGGGCCCCGTGGCCGTTGACCCCATCATTCGCATGCTGGCTGGTGGCTTTATCATCACTAGTATCATTTGGGCTGCTGCGATGGCGAATATCGTCGATCGCAAATTCAAACGAGCCGCATTCTTCCTTATAGTTGGCGGCGTCTTCGTCCTGTTCGGCTTCATGCATTCGCCTCTCGAAGGAGACAGAATGTTCTGGCCCACGGACTTGCTGGTAGTGGCCGAACCGGAAGCCGAGGTGGATGCAACATCTGAATCGGGCGAGGGTGATACAGAGCAAGAATCGACCGCTCAAGAACCAGCTGCATCGGCGGATTCGTCAGATGCTGGGGAAGCAAAGGAGGGAAATGAAGACTCAGTGGCTGGTGAAGACGATACGTCCGAGAAATCGAGCGATGAAGAGCCGAGCGATGAGGAGTCTAGCGAGACGGATGCGAAGCAGCCCGTCTTTGATGCGGAGCGGCGTGAAATTGTAATTGAATTTGCTCTCGCTTACTTCGTCATGGCAGCGATCATGTTTGGATTAGGTGCAGCCATGAATCCAACTCCGATCAACTCGGATGAAGAATATGAGAAGCTCGCCCACTAATTGCGAGTGCTATTTAGAGGTGCATATCCTAGGCCCATTGCGTTTAGAATGGCCGCAAGCCCTTACCAATGAACTTCGCCCAAGCCCTTGCAGCTTTCGCAGGTTTGGTCTCCTGGGTAGCAGTTGTATTCACGTCCTGTACCGCCGCAGTCGAGACACTCGCGTTTGGAAAAGTAGCTAAAGCTCTGTTCAGCGCCATCAAATCCATCTTCCGTGTCCATGTCGCTTAGCCAGCCGCCGAGCTCATCCACGTGGGCTCGCGCATCTCGCATCTCCGCTCGATAGCCTTCCATGCCATCACTGATGTAGTCAGAAAAATCGGTGACGCTGTCGTCTCGCGCAAGAAGCGAAGTGAAATCGGTCAAAATCGAATCTGCTTTTCTCGAACTTACACCCGGAGCGAAAGAGAATGCAAAGCTGAGTTCACAGACGCCGTAGTCGCCAATAACACCGCCAGTTATCGCAAAGGGTGATATTTCAAGCTTGTTCCTGGATTCTTTCACTGCTATGAAAGAGGTTCGATAGAAATCGACTGCTTCCTGCCCAAATGGAACGCAAACGCCAAAGATTCTAGCAAGGCGACCACGAAGCCAAATCAGGTGCGGATGGCCCAAGTCGTACTTTTCGCCCAACTCAAAGGACAGGCCACAGCGACTACTCTTCAAATAAGAGTCAGGCAGTTTAAGTGTTTTGCTGCCCTTCCAGTCAGCCGCAATGGCGCAGGCAACAAAACGATACTGCCCAGAATCAGCAGGATTTCCAAAGGCATCTAACAGCCAAATTTCTCGAGCGAAAAAGTTTTCAACCTGTTGAAGTTTCGATTTCCACATGCGCGAGTTTTTTAGAGAGCGAACGCCAGATAGCTAAGTCTCCTGTTGCGTTCGCAAAAGAAACGCTAACAGAAGACGATACCAATAAAATTTGGCGTTCGGCTAGGTTTAATCCTCGTCTGTAAGGCTATGCTTTACAACAAAGTGTTGCATCAAACGGCCTTCCATAGATTCCACTCGCTCAATTGCTTCCGCTGGGAGTTTGACCAGAATTGACTCGCGAAGCCTAGTGATTCCGACCCGCAAATCGGAGTGTTCTGGCTCTGCAGCTACGGCAAGCTTCAAACCCATGGTGCGGTCATAGAAGAACGCGCACTGCTGCGGCGTGAATTCCTTTACTAAATCCATGAGACCATTGAGCCAATCTTCAATCGAACGTTCAGTGTCCAACAAGTCATCCACGAGCAAGGAAATGCCTAGCAAGTCAGCAAGAGCTTGGTCGAAAGCTTCCTCATATTCAGCATTCAAGGTTGACTCAATTAGATCGACATCGGGCTCTGCATTTTCACTCACGATGGTATTGATATGTAGCCATGCTCGAGTCAGTGGAAAACTATCTTCTGGCAGTAGTTCCGCCAAGTCTACAGGTTTATGGCCAGCAACAATAGCAAAATTAAGGAAAACACACGCTAGCATCGCGTCTGATGGGGATTCATTCTCGAGCCAATAGCTTATGAACTTATGGCGTACCTCGACGTCAGCGTCCATTAGCGACATAGCGGCCTCTGCGTAAGTGTCGGACGTCACCTTTTCGTCGCTCAACACCGCATCTCGAACCGAAATGGTCTCAATCCCCTCGTCGAACCGCGACATCATCAAGAGACCTCTAGCTCGCACTGCAAGCTCCTGGCTTCCCTTGTTCTTAACGTTTCTGAGAAACCGCAAGCC
>JBCCEO010000559.1:0-5720 GCA_039030255.1 Planctomycetota bacterium
AAGCCATCGTCACTGCCACACCAGATTGTTTGCGCGTCGACACGTGACTCGCAAGCCGCAAAGATCGTGCAATAGTATTCAACGCTTGTATTGTCCTGGGTGATGGGGCCGCCCGAAGAACCGAGCTTTGCCGAATCATTGCGTGTTAAATCAGGGCTGATCTGCTCCCAGGTTTGCCCTTCGTCGGTAGTCTTGAAGAGCACGTTTGCGGCGGTGAACAGCGTTTTTGGATCATGCTGGGAGAAGAAGATTGGGAAATTCCACTGGAAACGAAACTTGCCGTCGCCCGCGCCATGGCCCATTGGATTGTCGGGCCAAACATGAATATTTCGATACTCGCCGGTCACGTGATTGCGGCGGGTTAGCAAACCGCCGTAGCTGCCGCCGTATACGATTTCTGGATTCGTTGGGTCGGGCGCCAAGTGACCGCTTTCGCCCCCCGCCGATGGCTCCCAGTCTCGCTCACCGATCGAATAACCTTGGCTTCTTGACAAAATTCGTACTGTCGAATTGTCTTGCTGGGCACCGTAGATTCGATAGGGAAAATGATTGTCGGTGGTCACTCGATAAAACTGCGCTGTCGGTTGGTTCTCATACGTCGACCAGTTGTCACCGCGTGAAAAGCTGACTTGAACGCCACCATCGTCGGCGATGGCCATTCGATTTGGATCGTCAGGGTCGATCCACAGATCGTGATGGTCACCGTGCGGAGTTCCGATACTGGAAAATGTCTTTCCACCATCACCACTTCGATGAAAACTTACGTTCAAAACGTAGACTTCGTCAATATTCTTCGGTCCGGCGTAAACTCGCGTGTAGTACCAAGCTCGCTGACGCAGCTTGCGTTCACTATTGACGCGACTCCAAGTCTTACCCGCATTGTCGCTTCGGAAGAGTCCACCATCCGCAGCTTCGACTTGAGCCCAAACGCGGTCCGAATCCACTGGCGATACAGTAACTCCGATAATTCCAAGAGTTCCTTTCGGCAGGCCACTGGAACTCGAAATGTCTTCCCAAGTTTCGCCACCATCGTAGCTCTTCCAAAGTGCAGATCCTTCGCCGCCGCTTTCGAGGCTGTAAGGAGTCCTTAGGATCCGCCAAGTCGACGCGTAGAGGATGCGTGGATTGTTCGGGTCAAGAATGAGATCAACGGCACCAGCATTTTCGTTGGCGAAGAGCACGCGTTTCCAAGATTCACCACCGTCTACCGATTTGAAAACACCTCGCTGTTGATTCGGTCCGTACAAATGCCCAAGCACGGCCGCGTACACGATGTTCGGATCATGCGGATGCACCCGCACTCGGGGGATGCGACGTGAATCTTGAAGCCCGATTTCTTTCCACGTTTTTCCCGCGTCGAAGGACTTCCACATGCCATAACCGTGAGACACGTTGCCTCGCACGGTAACTTCGCCGCCGCCAACATACAAAATGTTAGGGTCCGAGGGCGCAACGGCTACAGCGCCGATCGTTCCGCCAAAGAACCCGTCGCTGATATTTTCCCAGGTTGATCCTGCGTCTTCCGTCTTCCAGACTCCACCGCCAGCCGCGCCCATATAGTACAGCATCGGGTTGCCACGCACTCCTGCACAAGCCGCAGAGCGTCCGCCTCGAAAGGGCCCAATGCTGCGAAACCTCAGCGCGTCAAAGAGTTGTTGGTCGGGATCCTTTTCTTGCGCAAGCAAGCTTGAGCATGGTAGAGCCAGCGAAATGCAAAGTAGAGCCATCATGAATCGTGACGGCCGAGAAAAGGGATTTAGTTTTAGTCGCATCATTCGTCATTCAGACACAGGTGTGAATCAAATGGTTGGGTTCATCCGCATCCAAAGCATTCGCTTCGGAGACTTCCATTGTGATTGGAAGACTTCAAAAATCGAGAACCACGCCTGGAACATTGGGATCTAAACGTGTTTCTGCCGTTTGCTTTCAAACTAACCTTCCCCCTGGGAAGGTCGGACGTAATGCGGCCGGGTAGGGAACGCCACCTATTCGCTTCCCCGGGAAGGGCCAATGCCGCGTCGGGACCAGTATTGGCTAGTTGGCAAACAGCTACCAGCGGGAGATAATGAGCGTTCAACTTCCTCGAAATGGAGACCTCACCATGCGATACTCATTATCCGCATTTCTGACACTCTTGACGGTCTTAGCTTGGGGCTCACAGCCGAGTTTGGCACAAGACCTCTCAGCTTCTAAATGCCAAGCCCTCCTATCCGAACTGGATGCCGACAAAAACGCACTTTGGCGAAGCATTCCTTGGAAAACCAATTTGCTTGCGGCTCAAAAGTCAGCCGTTGAGACCTCCAAACCAATATTCATCTGGGCCATGGATGGACATCCCTTGGGATGTACGTGAAACAATGGAGTGCTCGACCGTGAGTCGACTTTCGCTGTTCCGGAAACCGTCCGTCTTTTGCAATCCAAGTTTATCCCCGTCGCGTTGGACCAAGCTTACCAACGTCGTCAAAAAGACACCGAAGGTGACTTCTACCGAAAAATCGCTTCGCAAGGGCCGAGAAACAACTTCAACGGGACGACTCAGGGCTTTTATATCGCTGATGCTGCCGGACGATTGTTGCTTTACAACAACAACCGTGATCCGCAAAAATTGCTGAGGCTGATCAAGAAGAGTCTCACAGACTTCGGTGAGAACCCGCCTCAAGGAATTCTCCCGATTGAACCGGAGAAGTTGGATCCGCGCTGGAATGTGAGCCCACCCGAAGGCGGATTGGTGCTGCGAGTGCGCGCCAAAATCTTAGACGGCTACAAAGAAACCAAAAACGAATTCCAAAACATTTTTCAATGCGCCGTCTCACGTGACAATTTGTGGGTGACGAAAGAGGAGCACGAGAAGATTGGCCAAGGAGAATTTCCAGCTAAGCTTGCGCAGCGTATCGCCCGCTTTCACCTCGTCGATAACACGCGCGGCGAACCACCGATGTGGGATTCAACTGATATTCGCGAGCTCAAGATCGAGATCACGGACAAAGGTGAAATCCGCGGTGAGGTCAATCTGCTGAATCGGAAGGCGGATCGCGGCTACGAAGCGAAGCTACAAGGAAAATTCGAAGTCAAAAACGGGAAAGTTGTCGCCATGGAGCTCGTTTGTCTCGGCGACTTTTTTGGAGAAGGCCGTTACACCAAGGGTGCTCCCGAAGGCAAGTTCCCGCTGGCAATTACTTTCAAGCTGGCCGACGGGACCGACATTGCCGACCGCGTTCCACCTCAGGGTTCACGCGGCTGGCTAAACGGTTACTTGCAGTAATGCGGCTGCGGCGGCGAAAAACGGCTGCTTCGATTAAAACCGGCTGCTGCCATACAATCGAATCGCGGACAACAAACGGTCCTCCTGCAGAAGACCGTTTGAATATGCTCGGCAGATTCGTTTACTCAGCAGGTTTAGCTCGAAGGACTGTGACTTCGCCATGAGCAGAGCTGCTAGCGATCGTTGAGCCATCATGGCTGATGCCAAGTGCTTGCACGTTGAAGTATTGGCCAACTTTACAAGAATTGATGCGACTCTGCGACTTCGTATCCCAAATGTTCACGACACCATTGTGTCCTGAGATCAAGTGGCGACTGTCGGGTGCAAAGGTGCAAATCCATGGTAGGTCGTTGCCTTCCATGGCTGGCATCTGCCGAAAGTTCACTAAATTCCAAAGGTTGAACGCGTAAGTCTCATTCAAGGCCAAGACTGCGCCATTGGGTGAAATGGCAACGGCTTGGCAGTAGGCAGAACGTCCTACTTCTACGGTGCGTTTTTCCTGATTCGAGGCAGGGTCGAAAACTTTGAGGAACTTGCCATCGCAGGCGAGTAGCATACCGTCGCTGGGGCGGATGCAGGTGGCCTTTACTTTGCCGTCAAACCCATCGATGGCAGCGATCTTTTTGCCGGTTGCGACTTCCCAGTAATTCGCAACTTTGTCTGCTCCTCCCGTTAAGGCGTATTTGCCATCCGCAGAGAACGCGATGGCTCCAATTTCTTTCGTATGAGCAGCGAACTGCGCTTTCAGATTCAATTTGCCGTTCGTAGTTGCTTCGTAGACTTCAATTGCTCCTTTGTAGCCACCGATCACCAAGTACTTGCTGTCCGGTGTAAACTTGGCCACTGTGACATCGCCCATGTGATCCATACGACCGGAATTCATAAGGATCCGTCCAGTCGCCGCGTCGCAGATCGCGACTTCCGAGCCGGAGCGTCCGATCACAAGATTTGTTTTGGTCGGCGAAATTGCCACCGATTTAGGCACGCCGCGCATGTCGGTGACTTTCGAGACCGTTTCGAGTGGTGCCACGTAATTCCATGCGGTATTTGACGTTCCTGCTGCAACTCCACTGCTTGCAGCCGGACTACTGGAGTCGTCTCCCATGAGATCGGAAAAGGGATTTTCCGCCTCTGCGTCGAGTTCCTCGAGGTAGGCTAAATCCTGGGCGCTAAGTTTATTCAGCGGCACACTGGCAATCTTTCCATTGGCGCGCTTCAGTGTAACACTCTGTTCTGTCTTTTCGACTAGCTGCGCTTCGACTTGAAATTTTCCCGTGCTATCACTCCAGGTTCGCATCGGTGCCGTTTTCGGCTCAGGCGCAGCTTCTGTAGCCATAGAACCGCCCAGGCCAGTGCTTCCAGCTAAACCGCTGTTCCCACCAAGTCTATTTCCACTCAAACCACTTCCGCCAGCTACGTCGCCAGGAAACTTTGCAAGTCCCGCGACCTGAGAATCATAGCCCTCAACGTTGGCGGCAAACATCTCCTTGGCGTTTTCTTTCTTCAAGTCCGCAAGAGTTTGCGTGCGAATTGCAAGCTTTTCCTTGGGAACCAGCTCCACTTTGTACTTATTGAACTGGTTTACAAGAACTCTTGCGCTAACATTGTCCGAGCTCAGGAAATGCACATCTTGCCAGCGCGAACCAAACTCCTTTACCACGGGAGTTCCTTCAAACAGAGACATAGCATCGGTGAGCGGCTCTAGTCCATCTTCAAGCACCATATTGCCGCCCGGAAGGGTACGAATGTCGCATGAGAATTGGTCTGGATCCTTCTTGATCTTTGCCGCGATCTCATTGGAAACGGCAATCCAATTCTGACGCATCAGAGTGCGAAGGTAGTTCGAGTTCTCTAACTTGACCTTGACGTACCCAGCCTTCGGCAGTTCTACAACAATGGCCGGTACCCATTTTCCGCCCTGTCCCGCCATAATCGGTGCGCCTACGGCCAGTTCTGTCAGGGCTGTGCCGCGGATGTAACCTGGGGGCAAGCCTTCAGGCGGCAAGCTCGCTTTGCGAGCTGCTTCAAAGGCTTCCTTTTCTTTTGCAGTCAGATCCCTGGCGGAGACTTTGGAGTTCATAGTGCCCCGGCTAACGACATTCGACACCAAGTACTCTTTGCCACCCATCAGGCTCGACGTTATTGGGCTGTAGTAACTACCGCCGATTCCACTGGAATCAACGACAAAGAAGAATTCCATCCCTTGATTTCCATTCCCTAGAACTCGAGAAAGCCCTGCGAACTGATCCCGAAGCCGAATGGTTCCAGATTCGTCGATCGTGGACATTCCCAAAATGCCCAAACGTCCAGAGTCCGTACGAACCGCAAGTTGAACTTGTCGACTGCCTGTACCTCCCGATGTTCGCTTGTAGTCAATTGCAATGACTTCTCCAAGCACATTTGATTCGGCACGCACATTGGAAAGTTTGTAACGCACATATCCTGCGGGTGCTTTAAT
>JBCCEO010000560.1:0-5712 GCA_039030255.1 Planctomycetota bacterium
AACGGTCATCGGCAAAGAAAAGGTTAAGGGTTTTAACGTACATGCGATCTTCAAGTAAATCCCCGTGGGCAAAAATCCAATGTGGAGGAGCGTATATGTGACGTTCCACCCTCGAACCATACAGCTTCAAAACCAAGCCAACCCGCAACTATTCTCAGAGTCCGATAATTATTTTCTAGCTCTTTGGCTAGGATTGCAAGCGGAGTGTTCGCGCAGCTTTCTCAAGTCCGAAGAACCTAAGGACTTTCCCCTAGAACCGTGGTCAACGCCACTTTGCTGTGGATGTAACACTCAGCTCGCGATCAGCTAAGCAGATGTAGCTTGTTCCATTCGCTTGCAGCGAGCTTCTCTATAGATTCCTAGAAGCATCTGATAGTTTACTTCGGCCGAAAAGCGCCGTTCGTAGTCCTCGCGGCAAGCCGCTCGCATAGCCGGCCAATTCTCGCGATTCGCATAATGCGACTGAATCGCTTGCACGAATGAATCCGCGTCCCCTGGCTTCCAGAGTAAACCTGTTTTACCGGGCTGCACCAGCTCAGGCACACTTGCTTGCGCTGCGCCAAGCGTTGGAGTCCCAACTGCCAATGCATCAATAATGGTCTTAGGAAGCGATTCGTAGCCCGTTGAAGGAAACACAAGACAGCCGGCGTTTCCCAGTTCCTTGCGGACGAGTTTGGGGTCCTGAAATCCACGATACACTATGTTTGGGTTATGTTTTGCAGCGGCCTCCACTTCGGGCACCATGGGACCGTCGCCGAAGATTTTGAGCTGCGGTGGATTGGGAAGCTTTTCCCAAGCTTCGAGCAGGGTTGGGATCCCTTTTTCGCGGAAAAGCCGTCCGATGAAAACAGCACAATCTCCTTGGCCTTCGCCTAACCCTGGATCAGGCAGCACAAAATTCGGCTTGATGCGAATCTGCTCTTCGGTGAACCCTGATTGTAGGTAGCGTGATTTTGAAAACTCGGAGGCCAAGCACATGATGTCAACGTATCGCTGCCAAGTCTTCCGTTTTTGATGGACGACTTGCATGGTGGAGACAACCGTGGAGCCAAGTCGGCTACCTCGATAGCAGCCGTAGGCGATGGCGCGCCAAGGCAGTTTGCCTAAGCATGCTTCGCAAGCATTTCCGTTGCGTGAGCACATGGATTGAGCACAAAACGCGCGATAGTTCTGCACTGTCGCCACGACTGGCAGTCCAGCTTGATGCGCCTCGTAGAAGATAGAGGCGGAGAGTAGTGGAAAGGTATTGATCGAATGCAAGACGTCAGGCTGATGCTCCGCGATTAGGTCCCGCACTTCGGCCGCACAATCACGATTCCAAATGGCTTTGCAGGCCGTCTTGAGGAGGCCGATACTTTCGATGTCATCATTCGATTTGCTGTAGCGAATAACCGTATGCCCCTGAGACTCAAGCAAAGCTGCTTCGTCTTCGAATATTTGGTCCTCGCCTCCTCGGTGCTGGTAATAGTTGTGGCACAGCAGGACCGTTTGCGGACGCCACTGCGAATTGGGCGTCAGCATGCGGCTAATCCAGTATTGGAATCGGGGTGGTCGGCCTGCGGCCTAGGTTCACCGGCTGCGGCTGATTCAGAACTGGCTGTCGACACTTCCTGACGCCCATCCCAAAAGGCAAGGCGCAAGACGACAACGGTCAGCGAAAATGCGGCAAAGGTTGGCAATTTGAATAGCGACTCACCAAATCCGTGGATGACGCAAAATGTGAGCATGCCGATAGTGAACGCGATACCCGGATCGCGTGTCCGCTGGTAGGCCGAAGCGGCGATCTGAAAAATGGAACCATAAAGGAGAAGCAAGAAAAGCAGCCCCACTATTCCGGTGTCGATAATAACATCCAAGTACAAATTGTGTCCGTGAGGAATCTCCCACTTGAGCTTGTCACCCAGCTCTTCAATTTGGCGCTTGCTCCAATAGGCCAAATAACCATGACCCAAGACGGGTTTATGCTGGATGTCTTCGATCAGGGTTTCCCAAAGAGGTAGTCGGCCCGTTAGCGAGGCCACATCTTTAGTGCGCCCCATGCTAATTTTGTCAAGAAACTGATCTTGGACATAGCGCGGACTAAGCATCAATCCAAACAATAGCGTGATCCCTAAGAAGATGGATCCAGCTGTAAGAAAAGTCCGACTCTTAGGGTGAAAAGTAACGAATCGAATCATGACCAACGATAGCATCATAGCAGCCAAAGAGGTCCTGGATTTCGTTAACAGGATGATTGCAAATCCGAAACAAAAGATCAAAACCGTCAGCAATCCAAGTCTATCCTTTGGAGAAAAGAATTTTGCACCGAGGCAGCATACTGTTCCTAGAATTGCGTTCGTGTTGGGATGGCAGGTCCCAATGAATCGGTAATCAGAGGTATGAGGTTTGAAGAAGCCGTAGGCACACTCTACGGCAAGCCCGCCAAGGCTTTGCGACACAGAGACGATGACCAGAATAATTACAAGGTCCTTGAAGGAACACTGCCGTGCCATTCCCACTGCTCCGGTGAGAAACATGCACAATACGATCAATTTCTTCACGGTCAAACTCAGGTTGATCGACCAAGCCACAGAAGCGCAGGTAAACAGCAAGCAGGTTAGCAAAACAAAGACCAGGAAATTGTCATATTTGAGTTTCTCACGAGTTGGAATCACGAGACACAGGCACCCAATGCCTGCCATGCCAATCCGCCCCAGCGCGCTCAGGAAATTTAGGCTCTCGACGCGGTCCGTCGTGCGATATTCGCTATCTTGAAATGTCCGCAAGAAGATGGATTCAGGCGAAAGACCGATCTCGTGGTGCATGGCCCAAAAACAACAGCATACGCCAAAAGCTAGGATGATGCGTTTAGCCCATATCTTCACTTTGGCACTGGGCAAAGCGGGTGAGTCTGATGCTAATACTGCTGTGCTCATTCGGCCCCACTCCCTCGTGGCTGCTCGCTATTTTCGTGCTTGCTATCTTTTGGCTGCCCCTCTATGTGCTCGACCAACGCCGGCTCAAGTCCGGAATGCAGGCCGCTCGCCTGATTCCAAAGCGATCGCAGGACAATCCAGGAAATTAGCGTCGAAATGCTACTCGCCATACAAAGAGCTATACCGGCTCCCGCAAGCCCCATGAAATCTGCAAAAACAAAAGTCGCAGCAACCGCCACCAAGGCGTAAGACAATTCGCCCCACAAAATACACTTGGTCTTTTCAAAGCTCGCGATACCAATTCCAGCCACGACGGAATAACTCACTAGCAACACATGCAAAGCGAGCAACATAACTAAGGTGTCATGCGCAGAAAACGCAGGACGGTACAAAGTTGCTAACAGCCAGCTTCCAGCAAAATAGAGAACAACGCAAAGGACGGAGAGTGTGATCGTAAAGAGCAAGGCCGCATACCCTAAGACACGCGCTAGTCCCTGCCGACCTGAAGCATATAGGGCTTGAACCGCTCTCGGCTGGAGAAAACTTATCGCACCATAAACAAACATCATCGAGATGTTTGCCAATGAGGAACAAGCTGCAAATGCTCCCGCAGCATCTTCCCCCAGGATCCAGAGGATGATCCACGGCAGAAGGCTACTGGCGGCACTCGGAAAAATCCTGGCCAGTAACAACCACTTGGAATAGTCAAACGTGCTTTTCCAATCGTTCCAAACCTGCCCCCATCTAAATTCAATTGGGATTGGTCGCATCGCAAACCACAGGATGGACGGCAGCAAATTGGCGAGGCCGACACAGGCTAAGATGCAATGAATGGAAAGGCTATCCAGGTAGTATAGCACTAGCAGCCCAGATACCTGGAACGCCATTGCAGCAACGCTCAGTAGCAATGCAAAGCCAAAGCGAAAGTTCGCCGCGCTGGTCGCCCGCAAAAAATCGCGGAGCAGCATCATTGGTGCAATAAGTCCAAAAACGGCAAGGGTGGCTGAAATACCAGGCAGAGAAGCGAACAAAGGTACTGTTACCGCACAAACTTGCATCAGCAAACAACTACCCAGGGCCAAGACAAGGCAGTGGATCAAGCTACTACCTAAAAAGGGCGCCTGTTCTCGTTCAGGCTGATTTGAAAAGAAAGCGTAGGGTGCCGATAGGGAACGATCAAAAGCTACTTTAAAGAATGCGAAAATCGAAAAGCCGAGTACGAACAGATTGAAGTCTACTCGCAATGCAAATTTTGCAATCAGCACCACAGTCAAAAACGTATTGCTACTGACAAAAGCTTGATCGGCCAACGCCAACACCACGCGCCAAGAATCCTTGCTAGGCAAATCGGAGCTCGCCAACTTGGCTGCGTCGTAGTCTCCTACGGCTTTCGAGGCTGTCGCGCAAGCTAAAGACATAGATTACTACTCGGAGTCCGACTTCGAGCCAAATAGAGGCATTAACAAAAAGAGCTGGAGTGAGTTTTGATGGGAATCGGGGAATCGCGAATACTTACACGAGCTCATGGACTTCAAGATCATCCTGCTTGGCGGCTTTGGGTGCTTTCGGCGCAACTTGCGGTTCGACATCGGGAGCTGTCGTATCTTCACGTAGAATTTCCGAGCCCGCGACGACTGCAACCGTGCCGAAGATCATTGCTGAGACCCCAAGTAGAGCGAGAATCAGCTTTGAAGGATTCACTGGTTTTTCTTGATAAGTTGGCTCTTGCGCCACGCTGACGTTCGAGATTGTGCTGTCGTTTAGCGCGTCGCCGACACGTGCATCTTCCAAACTCTCTGCGTAGCTCATGAAGCTTTTCTCGGCTAGGCGAAGCTCTCGTTCGAGTCTTCTGATTTCGATGTCCGCACGATTGAGTTCTTCGATTCGCTGCAGCAAGTTCGATTCTTCGGTCTCGATCGAAAGCATGGCCGCTGAGAATCCAGCCCCATTCGCTTGCGCCATTGCCTTGCTCAGCGTAAGTGACTCTAGGACTTGGTTCAGCGACTGGGTGACTTCTTTCCGTTCGACCGAACTATCGTTGCGAATTTCCCGACGAGCTTCCTCTTCCTTCGTGCGGATCGCAATTAGCTTAGGATGGTCCCGAGCTAGGGTGGACTCGAGTTCCATACGTTGAACCTGGAGAGCATACAACTGCGACCGTAAATCATCGCGGCCTGTGTTCGGGATCACACGTTCCTCAGCTGTTTTTCGCAGTGGCTCAGAGGCCGCCAAGTCCGTCAAAGCGTCTTGCTTCGCCCCCGCTTCCGTCAAATCTTTCAAAACCCTCAGCTTGGTTTGCCTTAGGTTCAGTAATTCCCCTTCCAAGACAGTACGTTGCCCATCGACCGAAGCAATACCATATTTGTTCTTTGCAGAACGCAAAGCGTCGGAGGCATCGGCGACTCGCTGCTCCAACTCCGAACGCTGCTGGTCAAAGAATCCTCGGGATTCATCATTATGGTGGATATCTGCGTGGCGCTCACGATGCGACTCAATGATCGCACCTACAATCGCTTGTGAAAGGGCCGGATCGTCGCTGTCGTAGGAAACAGAAACTACATTTGATTTTCGCTCGGATGCTACTTTGATGTTTTTCGTTATCTCGACAGTTGCTTCCTCGTCTTCACTTACGGGATCGATTTCCTTGATCCACATCACAAGGCCCTTGGCCGCGTTAATCACAGGCTTGAGTGGAGAATCCTTACCCACCTTTTTCTGGCCGGGAGGCGGTTCGTCGCCTAGGACGACAGCTGCACCAAGCTTTGCTACCGCTGCTTCCGCAACGCCGCGGCTTTCC
>JBCCEO010000561.1:0-5698 GCA_039030255.1 Planctomycetota bacterium
CGCCACCATCACTTCGGTATGGGATGCGCGTCACCAAGCGTGTCAGGTCTGCATTGGCGGCGTTGCTTCAGTCTTCCGACTATGCCCGAGACCTGAACCGCAGCGAATGGGACTTTGCCGTTGAGATTTCGGTGTTGCGGAAAGCGGGGCTCAACCACAGCGATTTGCGGTGGCTGATCTGCAATGGATTCGTCGACTAGAATTTTGATTTAGCTCGAGCGCGGCATTTTGATTGTCCGCATCACCTCCGTCCCAGTCGTTTATCAGAAAGATCTGTCCATTGAATTTCTCCCTTGGAGCCACGATCAAATTAATCATCCCATCCGGTGACTCTATGGACGAACTCTGTGAGAAGTCCTGGGCAAAAGAGGCTGTCGCGGCCCCTAGCTCCATGAGAAAGATGGCTGCGAATGCAGCAGTCGGCCACCAAGTATGGGATTTCACTTGCTCGATCCCCCCTTTTTCCGATTTGTCTTCTTCGCGGTATCTTCCCCAATCGCAGAAGTTTCTTTGAGATTGAGAAACTCGCGCAAACGCGGCAATTCGCCCACTTCATTTAGAAGCGGCTTTGCCGTTCCAGCCTTTACAAATCCAGCAGGCCGTGTGTTCGCGGCGATTTCGGCAGCGTGAGCATCAAGCAAAACATTCAATTCTTCAACAATCTCTGGATGACTCTCAGAAACGTCATTCTTTTCCGAGATATCTTTGGACAAGTCGAACAGCTGATGCTTGCTCGGAAGTCGCACTAACTTCCATTTCCCCCGACGAATTCCCTCGTTCTCATAGAAGTGAATTTTGTGCGGCGAAACTGTATCGGGTTTGCCAAGCAGCAGGTCGAGAATGTCTTTGCCATCGATTCTGTTCGCCGAAGGCAAGTCCGCGCCGGCTAGCTTCGTCAGTGACGGAAGGATGTCCGTCGTAACGCCAATTCCACGTGTGACGCTACCGCCAGGGATTTTTCCTGGCCACCAGGTAATCGTTGGCATCCGCATATGCCCTTCGTATTTCGGTCCGCTTTTCCTACCTCGTAATCGCCCCGCGCTCGAGCCCGTGGCAGGACCGTTGTCCGAAGTAAAGATGACGAGTGTGTTGTCGCCAAGTTTCAATTCGCGGAGCTTATCCAGAATTCGGCCGACACTCGTATCAACTTCTTCGATCGTTGCTCGGATAACACTACCTTCCGATTTCTCAAGTAAATCTGGTCGAGCGTAACGCGGGCGGTGCGTGTAGGCGTGCGGTACGTAGCAAAAGAAGGGCTCGTTTTGGTGGTCTTCGATAAACTTGACGGCATAGTCGGTTGTCGCTTCGCACAACAGCGACTGGTCCGGACCGTCACTTACCCAAGAGACAACCTTATTCTGATGGAGAACCGGTAGTGGCGTGTACGGAGTTTTGAAATGCCGATGCCCCTTAGGGTTTCCTGGCCACATGTCATTTGAGTAGGGGATACCAAAGTATTCGTCAAACCCTTGTGCCAATGGAAGGAATTCTGGCTGATCACCAAGATGCCATTTACCGAAGCAACCTGTTGCATAACCATTCGCCTTTAAAATCTCTGCGATCGTTGTTTCTTCAGGATTCAATCCGCGTTCTTCTCCGGGAAACAACACATCTCCGTCCATACCAATCCGGTGAGCATACGTGCCGGTGAGCAGAGCTGCGCGAGACGGCGTGCAGTTGGTGTTGGCAACGTAGAACTGCCGCATCACGTTACCCTCGCGGGCCATCTGATCGAGATGCGGTGTCTTGTTGATCTTATTGCCAAAGGGGCCGATATCTCCGTAGCCCATGTCATCAATGAATATCAGCACGATATTGGGCTTCGCGTTCTCAGCAGCCGCGAGGCCTGTTGAACTACACAAGAGGCCGATAACCACGACAAGCGTTTGAAGGGACTTGGTATTCATTTTTTGAGGTTTCCTTTGGGATGCGTTTCTTGGGGATGTGTCTTCTTGCGTTGTTTCCATTTGGACAGTTGGAGTGCGCCGATTAATTCCAAGAGTTGTCTGTGGGAACACATTTGGCGGCCATTTGACTCCTCCATGGTACACCTATATGTTGTTGCCTCCTGTGGCGGTATACTGATGACTGTTTTGGCGGTTGTCGGCGCCTGGAGCTATCAAGTGTTTGCTCAGCAAGGGAGCGCGTGCGGAAATTAGGATGAGGAACAATCAGCAGTGGACCCATGCGTTTAGTTGGAAAGCAGTGCTTCCAAACAACCTGAATCGATTGCTTCAAGAGGTTTTTTCCCGCCAACGTTCAGCTTGCGGATTCGCTTATCGAACTGGCACTTTTCAAAGTAATTTCGAAGTGTGCGGGTTAACACTATGGTCGCTTCGGGATGCTCTTTGGAGACGTCGCGCTCTTCAGAAGGATCATTCGCCAAGTTGAATAGGCCGACTAGATTGCCTTTTTCGTCAAACATCAGCTTTAAGTTGTCCCGCCGAATTGAAGTGTCTCCACGTTTGCCGTGGAAGACCAGAAAGTCTTCCGCACGAGCGACCTTCCCGATGCCTTCATTTTTGAGCACGCTGGCGAAGCTACCACCATCACTTTGTTCAAGAGCCAATGCGGAAGAACCAACCAGTTCGGCGAATGTTCTCATCAAATCGTGCGTCACGATGGGGACATTTGAAACGGCGTTTGCCCGGATGCCCGGACCTCTCACGATCAAGGGAACACGTACGCCGCCTTCATAGCAAAGCGTCTTGTGATAGCTCAATGGCCACGCGCCGTGATGACGAGCCCCTTGGGGAACGAAGGCATTCGGATACCCATTGTCGGACGTGTAAAAGACGTAAGTGTTATCGCCGATTCCCATTGCGTCGATCGCATCAAGCAACTTGCCAACGCCCCGGTCCAAGTCTTCGTTCATTGCGGCAAAAATGCGATTCTTGTGGCGCTCACCGGCTTCGCGTTGATCGTACTTGGACTCCATATCGGGAGTAGCAAGAAACTCGACGTGCGTCGCGTAATGTGAAAGCTGGACGTAGAATGGGTTGCCCGCTTCGTGTTGACGCTTCATGAAATCAATGGCTCGCGAAGTGATGCCGTTGACTGCCTTGGGATCTTTGGTCTGCTCCGGTAGGCTGCCGTCTTTATTGTCGGTAGGACCGTCGGATTCATCGTAGCCACATTGTTCAGGGGTTCGCTCTTTGATGTGCCATTTGCCAAAATGAGCCGTCTTATAGGTAAAGGTGCCTTTTGCATTTTTGATGACCTGCGGCAAAGTTTGCTCAGGATCGTCGAACAAGCGTTGATCGGGCTTGGAACCATTTTCCCACATACGGCTCTTCGTCGTCGAAACACCAAACAGAATACTGTTCCGTGTCGGCATGCATTGCGACCCCGACGAATATGCTTGAGTAAAACGCATACCCTCTTTGCAAAGTCGATCCAAATTCGGTGTTTGATGAAAATCACTGCCTGAACGAGGTTCTTGAGGATCCATCGGAGTGCTAAGCGCATTCCAGCCTTGGTCGTCGGAAAGGACAAGGATAATGTTCGGCGGCGCATCAGCCAGAGTTTGAGAGGCTAACACCAGCGTGGCGCTTAGCCACAGGATGCTGGCAAAAAGGAGCAGCGGTTTCATCCAATTAGTATTCATACTCGCTAATTGCCTTTCCGCTTCTTTCGAGGCATTCTTTGGTTGAGATGCTGTTCTTGATCCCAGCCTAGCCGCGCGAAATAGCCGTCTAAATTCGCGCGCAGCTGGGCCGCCTTTCCTGGCTCTTTAGAGATAAGGTTCTCCTGTTCTCCAAGGTCTTCCCAGAGCGACCACAGGTGCTCCTTTTCGCTTCGTAATTCACGCAGCAGCTTGTAACCATCCTGCATGATTGCGATGTCGAGAGCACCAGTGGTTTTTGTGTATCGAAAAACCATGAAGGGATCGCGCCGTTTGATTGGGGCATTGCCACCCGTGCTGCAATGCGCAAGCAAACTGCCCCCTTCGATGTTGTCCGGAATCTGCTCCTTCGCACGAGCCATATCGAGGACAGTTGGCATGATGTCCCAACCAACAACGGGCTCTCGCGAAGTGGCCCCAGCTGGGATCCCGGGACCACTGACGACAAAGGGAACGCGCAAGCCTCCTTCACTGATCATGTATTTGTGAGAAAGCAAAGGGTGAGCCTTGTGAAACGTGCGTTGTTCTGCTGGCAACCTCTGATCGACTTTGCTCTCAAAACCATTGTCCGCTGTGTAGATGAAGTAGGTGTTGTCTCGAATCCCTAACGCATCCACCGTATCCACGATGCTCCCAACTGCCGTATCCAGATCTTCGTTCATTGCGGCCCAAAGAGGAGAATTCTGATATTGAGTCGCCTCGTTTTTTCTGGCTTCGTACTGCTGGATCGTTTTTCGCAAAGCCATGTACTTGAGGTGGTTAGCGTAGAACGAAACTTGCACAAAAAAGGGACGCTCCTCTTTTACCTGACGGGTGATGAAGTCTTTCGTCTTTTTTGCAAGCGAAAATGTCAACTTGGGATCATTGGGCGGGCACTTATTTCCTTCCGCGTTCATCGTCTGGCCATCACTCTCGTCGTAGCCAATGTCTTCAGGCGTTCGCGTTCGTTGATGCCACTTTCCGAAGTGCGCAGCTCGATACCCTGGAAATGCCAACTTGAGTCGACGGATCATCGCATCTCTGGCTGGGGGCAAATTGGTAGGTGCTTTCTCAGCAAACTTGCCAACTGTTGAAGGCGTCAGTCCGTATTGAATGCTAGTCCGCGAAGGTCCGCAGGTGGGCGCGGGGGAGTAAGCCATTGAAAAACGAATGCCAGAAAGCGCGAGCTTCGATGTGTGAGGTGTTTGGTAATACGAACTACCAGAGCCTGGAATCTCAGGATCTGCCGGTACATCCAACGCGTTCCATCCAGTGTCATCTACCAAAATAAATACGATGTTTGGGCGTGCGGATTCATCGGCAACACACACAAGACAGCTGCCAAGTAGCGCCATCGCAAACAAAAGTCCATTCAATGCATGCCTCATTTGTAAATGTTCTCCATCTGCCAGGCGTCGAGCGAAATGAGTTTCGCGTTACCGCCGATTGACTGAATTGAAATACCGGTGCTGTTCTTCTGCCGCGGGTAGACTCGAACGGCGGCAACCTGTCGGTCGTTGACGAAAACTTCAACAATGCTGCGATCGACGAAGACGCGGAGAGTAACGGGAGCTTTCGGGGCTGGCAGCAGGACGGGTGCGACCTCGGGCGGACGTGATAGAGCTTTAGGATGCGTCGAAGAGCGCGTGGTGTCGATCGTGAGCGTGCCATGGTTGACGATTGGCGGTCGGATATCCTTTCGACGAACGCTCTCGCGGAGCTTGTAGCCTGCCATTGGGTGGAAGAGGATTCGCGTATACTCCTCCTCGTTGGGCGCACGCAAGACTTTCAACTCGATCATTTTGGAATTGAGCGGATCGATCTGGGCGATCAACTCCATTGCGTTGCCTTTGACATTGTCCAGAACAACTTCGCTGTTGGTAGGCAAATCAGTGGCCTCAACGCGGACGTGATCCCGGCGCAGCGATTCAATGTCGCCGGCTGGTTCAACCCTGAGTCGGCCTCTTTCACACAACGTCCAACGCCTTGGCAAGGACATCATCTGGTTCCAGTGAACGTTGCGGTTCTTGTAGGTCATGTCAGGATTCATATTGAACAAACCAACGATGGCTTCGGAGTTATCTGGATCCGGAC
>JBCCEO010000562.1:0-5671 GCA_039030255.1 Planctomycetota bacterium
CATTAGGCGAGCGTCGGTATGGCTTCGTAACAGCAACGCATCGATTCAGCATGAGTGAGCCGGGTCGTGGTGAAACCGTGACGGAGTGTCTTTACGCCGAACCGGTCTATCTGCTCGACGAAGTCGATTCTCACCTACTCGTGCACAGCCAGGAAGGCTATCTCGGATTCTTGCCTTCGTCTGATGTACGGCGAGTGACCGAGGAGGAGTTTGAACGGCATCAATCGGGGCGCCGAGTCATCTTGCAATCCGACTGCGAGCCCACAAATGGTTTTCGCCTGCGCGCCGGGACACAACTCAAATGGACCCAAGAAACGGAAAAAGCCCTCGTTGCCATGTTGCCTGACGGCATGAATGTGTCCATACCGAAATCCAAATGCCGACTCGAAGCTGATCGTTCCGCCACAGTCGAGCAAGTTCTGCGCAATGCACTTGAATTGCAAGACGCGCCGTACCAGTGGGGCGGCAAGACTTCAGACGGCATTGATTGTTCTGGCCTAGTGCAACTTGCATTTCAATCCGTTGGCATCCATCTGCCTCGCGATTCCAACCAGCAGTTTTTGATTGGACGTCTGACTGCCACTCGTTGGCATTTAGGAGGACTACGTCGTGGCGACACCATGTACTTTGTAGGAGCCCATGGCCGCATCCGCCATACTGCGATCTACCTTGGCGACGACCAATTCCTGCAAGCCGTATCACCCGTAGTCACGATCTCCAGCCTCAACCCCAAGGACTCCAACTACGACCCCCGCCGCCACGCCACTTTCGTTTTTGGCAAACGTCTTTTCTGAGGCGGTCCGTCCGAATCGTTCTTGTTAACATCAATGCCTATCCTTTGCGGCGACTGAAAGAGTCTCAGAGATGGAAGTTGAATTAGTTTTACCGCAGCAACCTTTGCACGATGTCGACGAGATCCTCTACTCGATTTTCGAAGATTTGGGATGCGGCGACGTCCCGAGTTCTGGAACTTTTGGGAACAAAGATGGAATCGTTTGCCACGACTTCCAGATCATCGTTCCCGATTTAAAAGTGTTGCACCGGGTGATGGCAAAGCTTGCGAGCAGTGGTATCAACACGGAGGGCGGCGCTATTTCGATCCAGGGCAACGAGCACGATTTTGATCGGTTCGTTCACGACAACTGTTAGGCTGAAGGCTCGCGCGATAGCTAGATGCAAATCAACCATATTTATCTGGGTTTCTTTCGTACTTTTCGTTCCTTTCGTGGTTCTCCTATTCTTCCGGTTTCAATGTCCGTCAGACTGGCGTTAGGCCCGCGTTGGGCGGCCGATGTGCGCTCCCCGGGCGAATTCTTATTCGACAATCAATGAAGCGGAAAAATGGTGGGGGACAGAGCCCTACCCGCTCGCATTACTCGCGACCTTCCCAGAGGGAAGGTTAGTTTGCTTGTGCCTGCGGTTCAGAGTTGAAGAATGGTCGAAACTCCTGACGAGTTCCGCTTCCGTAGGCGTGTCGAAACGGATTGCCCGGGGCCTTATGTGCCACGGCTCATATGAAAATAAATTGACTGACCAACAAAAACTTTAAACAGTTGCAGGCTTTTTTCGACGCCGGAAATTCATTCCGACTAACACTAGTGAAAGAATCCCGAAGCTTGATGGTTCGGGCACCGATAAAGTGAATGAAAAATTCCTTAGGTCGCCAACTCGCACTGGAGTTATCACAGAGCTGGCAGTTCCTGACGCTGTGGCTACGGCAAATTCAATCTCGCTACCACTGACGGAAAAGTCCGGGTGGCTTCCGGCAATCACGCCAAAAGGCGTTCCGTCATTCTCAAGGAAGGACGACTCAACGGCCGTCCCATTAAATGCCTTGTAGCCACTTAGCGAGTCGTCCGGGTCATAGTTCGGTCCATAAAAGTACTTTCCATTTTGCCGCAGAACCATTTGAAAACCCGTTGTCGCCCCGTCCGATCGACTACCTAAATCCGGGTCTCGCAACTCGAGTGAGTAGGCGATTGTATAGATCGATTTCGCCTGAACGGAAGGGTTGTATGACGCAGCAAGAAAATGACCGTACAGACCGGATCCTCCCGTGCTTACGTTGGTAGTAAACCGCACCTCTCCCGGAGCACCGGCAATGTCCGTCGCCGTCGAAGAAGGCGAACCACTGTGGGTCGATCCAATAATCACCCCATTGGGACCAAATTCATTCGCTGTATCAAACCCATCAAATGTAATCGTCTCCGCCTGCAAAGAATCCTGAACCACTATCAAGACAACGGTCCCAACCAGCAACTTGTAAAGAAACGCGTTGCGTGTCATTTGATTTTTCATCTTTCTTCACTCCAAAATGGATTACCTACGTTACATGCGTTTGCAGCAAGGTTGTCCCACTCATATTGGCATGAAGTTGTTGAAGCGGGCTTAAAAAAACAACTTGCTGCACTTTGCTAATCGCAATTTGTACTCTCCGGAAATCGCATTGCAATACATCCGTTTGAGTAGCGATGCATTTCACTGCGCAAGCGCGCAACGAAATGCGGAGATTTTCAATGCTTCGAATAAAAATCCGCGATCTGACCGGGAGTTGTTAAGGCATTGAAACGGTGCTGCGAGTGACTGTGAGGAAGGGGAGTGAGCGAAGACAGTCATGACAATTGTCCGATGGGAGATAACTTTGCGCGGCTACAGACTGCCCCGAGGGCGGTATGGCGAAGTGACCGCACGCAGCTTCCAAATGGCTGGTCTGAACTTTCGTTGCTGCGAGAAGCATCCGCAATTTGAGGATATTGATGTGGTGATGGTTTTCGGAAACCCAACCGATTCCCTCAGGCTTTCCCTTTCGCAGTTTTCGTTCCTTTCGTGGGCGCTCTGCTTTAGAAACGCAGGGGAGGTCAGACTCGGCGGCGTAGTGATGGGCCGAAACTCTTAACGAGTTTCACTAAGGAGATATCTGAGCGAATGAGTACAGAAATGACTTTAAGGATTATCCACGTTCATTCCCCGGTTGCTCGACAAGGCCTAGGCCGACTATCATTGGGATGCATTTTTGTGTGCCGAGCGGTACATGTCTTTAAAGGCTTGAAACTTTGATTGAGCAGGACGTAAACCTCGATGCGTCTAGACGCGAGTCCAAGAGCATTGTTCCTAAGTTTGATCCTTGCCTCGTTATTCAGAGTCGTCTTGCGAAATGGAAAGGAATACTAAATATGTCACTCTTGATCGTGGGAGGGCTTGCCGTCGGTGTTGCTATGATGGCTAACAACAACGAGGACTCGCCAATCCTTTGGGGGATCATTACCTTTGTTCTTGGAATGGTGGGTGCATTCATTTTCGGTTTTCTCGGGGCGATGATTGGAGCAATCCTTGGAGCGGTGATTTACACTTTGAAAACCGTGAAGTTTGGCTAGACCCTCGGCGCGATGCGATCGCCCAAATAATTCTGCGAAACGCCGCAAGTCTTTTGGTAAGAGTGGCTTGCATTAATAGTCAACGCGACTGAACGTGATTTCAGATGCCTCGCTGACGCAAGGACGGAACCGCGTCCTAATAGTAGCATTGCAATATGCCGTTTCGGCTACGCACTCTAATGGCCTACTTGCTTGTTGAATGCCTCGTGTAATGAGGCAAATGCTTCAAGCACTTCATTTGCGAAGGCCGACAAAAAGTATGAGGCGGGTTGCTTACTGCTTAGTACCCCGAAGTGCCTGATTGCTCTTCTTTGAACCCAACGATATGCGTGACGCTTGGGATGCCAGCAGCAAATTCTTGAGTGACAAACTTCATGAGTTTAGAAAGCCCCCGCCTTGCGCTGCAGTCGCGTAGCCCAAGCTCTGCATTTTTCAGTACGATTGTTCCCCGCGCGTTTCTCGCGATCTTCATGCTATCCATGAAGCCCTTGGTCGCTCAGCAGTACGCAGATCCGTGGGGCTTGCAATCCTCTGCAGCAAATCGTTCCGCTATTCTTGATGCTAAGCCTTCTTCCAGCACAACTCACTCTGCCTTGTCAGAACAGCAGCAAACTCTACGAGTCAGTAAGTTGCATCCGGGAAAGGTGGTTGACCCGCCGAGCACTCATTACTCACAGTCTCCACTTCCTCTATTCCTAGATCGTTGTGTGCGTTGCCACCAGTCCGATGGAAGTGGTTCGCCGCAGGTACCTGGAATCCCCGACTTCAACGATCCGCAATGGCAGTCCAATCGTGCTCAAGCGGATTTGGTTCGGTCCATCACGGACGGCCGCGGAAATACGATGCCATCGTTTCGCAGCGTGTTGACGCAGCAACAGATCTTCGCCCTCGCCGGCTATGTAAAGTCCATGGATCGAGGTTCGAATTCTACGTACCGATCCGCACCTCTGGACAGTAGGGCTGCTGCATTGCAAGCGTCGTTGCCTCCTCTCCGTAGTGTTGGTGCTCATCAGTCAGCTGTTTCTTTTACAGTGAATTACGCTAGGCAAGCCGCCGCGCCCCAACAAAGACAAAACGCCAATCCCGCATACCGGGAACCATTTCTGAATGGCGCGGGTATACGAGGTAAGACTTTTCAGCCTCCTTCCTTGAACAGTCGAATTGTACCTGGTCGGCCATTCATTCTACCGACGTCGATGCAACTGCAAGGCAGAGATAAAGTCATCAATTTGCCGAAGTTCCGAATCGGGGCCGTCCTTAACATCTTTCGCTAACCGGTCTTGTTCTGCACATGGGCGCTTCAGTTGGGAAGCTCCTTTTTGCAGAATCGCCAATTCTCGTGACTTTTCTTTATCCTCGAATGCATGAAAAGCTTGGGGCTGTCGCTCGACCCTTGTATGTTGGCGGGTGACAAGAACCGTCCCTTGCTGACGCGGCGGGTTGGTGAAGATGGCCGAAACTCTTGACGAGTTCTGCTACGGCTAGAGATGTGCTGGAATTCCTATCTGCACAAGTTGGCTTTTTCTTGGGAGTTACCCGTTTCGGAGTTCTGGATATTGCCGATAATTGGCGATCCAAACTCGCAGAATTCGAGGCCAAGGGGTCCGAATAGGACTGCTGACGTCCAATATCCACTTGGAGTGCAACGAAATGGGCCGGATTATCGCCGCGACTCTGGCAGGAGCCGTCATCTACTTTGTATGGGGAATGTTGGCTTGGATGGTTCTGCCCATCCATGGTCCGACGGTTAGCGCTCTGCCTGCCGAAGCTGCGATTCGAGACGCAATGATCGCTCAGAATCTGGAATCTGGCGTCTACATCGTGCCATTCACGGAAGAAATGGCAGACCCGACCTTCAACGAGCGGAATCAGGCTGGGCCGATCTTCAACATTTTCCTCCGCAAGGAAGGCCTCACCTCGCCGATGGGACCGGCAAAGATTGCGATCGGTTTCCTCCTCGATGTTCTAGCTGCAGGACTTGCCGTCGGTTTGATCCTTTGCCTCGGGCCTTGTGGCAACAGTTTTGGTTGTCGCGTCGGATTCGTGACGGGGCTTGGCGTGTTCACGGGCATGGCCATGCTGGCCGGATTTGCGTTGCTTTATTCGCTCTATGGCGGGCTCAAAGCCGTCGCGTTGACCGATATTATCCAGGTTGTGATCCTGATTCTTGGCGGCTTTGCCATCACGATTCTCGTGCTCTCCATGGTCGGCGGAAGCGCCGGTGCCATGGGCGGATTGTCAACTTTGATGAGTGAGTTACCCGGCCATTTCGAAATGATCCTGGATCGTGATCATCC
>JBCCEO010000563.1:0-5671 GCA_039030255.1 Planctomycetota bacterium
CTTGCGAGTTCATCGACTCTGCATGGCCGGTATTTTTTGAGTCTCGCCATTCCTTGGGGAAATCATGCATTTACGTCTTGCCAGTCTGTGGCCCGGCTTGGCACCTGCTTGGTATCGAGGCGAGCTCAAGGGACTATTGGTGGCAATTGGTTTTTCTTGGGTTCTATGTTGGCTTTTGCTAGCGACCTTTGTTTGGCCGATTTGGATGTCAGGATGGCTGGTCGCCTTTGTTTGGCTGGCAGTAGGTTCGTTTTGGGCCTACACATCGATACGGAATCAATTTTCCGTTCACCGGCTGCTTGAGCAGGTGGCACCAAATAGCGATGAGCAGTTTTTGAGAGCTCAGAAGGAGTATTTGCGTGGTAATTGGTATGAGGCCGAAGCTCAGCTCTTGGGCATTTTGCAACGGCATCCAAGCGATATTGCTGCGGGACTTGCTTTGGTAGGTGTCCTACGCAAGACCGGTCGGGCTAGAACGGCATTGCAGCGGCTTGAGCAACTCGAGCTTTTGGATGCTGCCGCCCCTTGGCGATTCGAAATCATGAAAGAGGCGGGGCTCATTCATGAATCCATGGATGAGGGCCAAAAGACTGCGGAAAGTTCGGATGCCGATTCGCAAGACAAGATTGGCGTCAAAAACGCCGTGTAGTGCGTTTTGATCTCTGTCTGTCGGGTCAAAACCGATACCATTGTTAGAGGAATCGGCCTGAGCCCTGTGGAAAGGATTTTTCAGGGCAAAACGGGGACGGAGGACTGCCAAATTGGTTTTTGTAGGGCAGGTAATGGTGGACGGTTGAATTCGTACTGTGCCTACTTGCCATAATCGCGCCATTTTGACACCTTTGTTGCTGTGGCATACAGTTTGCAACACGTCTTACACCAAATCATTGTGCTGCCGTATTTGTTACGGCTGCGAACTAGAACTCCAACTCTAAGCTGTCAAAAAGTTTTGCATCTGAGGGGACTGGGCAGACAGCCGTAGGGGAACAGGAATGTACGAAAGATTTACGGATCGCGCTCGCAAGGTCATGCAGCTTGCGAATCAGGAAGCTCAACGCTTCAACCACGAATACATTGGGACAGAGCATATTTTGCTTGGCCTAGTGAAAGAAGGCAGTGGTGTAGCGGCAAACGTTTTGAAGAATCTCGATGTCGATTTGCGCAAAATTCGACTCGAGGTGGAAAAGCTTGTTCAAAGCGGACCTGAAATGGTGACGATTGGAAAGCTTCCGCAAACGCCGCGTGCAAAGAAGGTTATCGAGTACTCGATGGAAGAGGCTCGGAATCTGAATCACAATTATGTAGGGACAGAGCATATTTTGCTCGGTCTGCTGCGCGAGCAAGAGGGCGTTGCGGCTCAAGTCCTCATGAATCTGGGCCTAAAACTCGATGATGTTCGTGAGGAAGTCCTTAATCTGCTCGGACACGGAATGGACAGTGGCGATGATCGTCCAGCGCGAGAAGGTGGCGGAGAACGCGAGTCGAGCGGATCGTCGAAGAGTTCCAAGAGCAAGACACCAGCACTAGATAGCTTTGGTCGTGATCTCACTGAATTGGCAAAGCAAAGCAAGCTGGACCCAGTTATTGGTCGAAGCCGCGAAATCGAGCGGGCAGTACAGGTCCTTTGTCGTCGAAGCAAAAACAACCCAGTACTCCTAGGTGAAGCCGGCGTTGGTAAGACGGCGATCGTCGAAGGTTTTGCTCAGCGTGTTGTTTCCGGTGATGTGCCAGAAATCCTATGCGACAAGCGTATTGTTGTCCTCGATTTGGCCATGATGGTCGCTGGTACCAAGTATCGCGGTCAGTTCGAAGAGCGTATCAAGGCGGTCATGAACGAAGTTCGTCGTGCCAAGAACACGATTCTCTTCATTGACGAATTGCATACCTTAGTTGGTGCTGGAGGCGCCGAAGGTGCCATTGATGCAGCTAACGTTCTCAAGCCTGCTTTAGCTCGTGGCGAAATTCAGTGCATCGGTGCAACAACGCTCGACGAGTACCGCAAGTACATCGAAAAAGACAACGCTTTGGCACGTCGATTCCAAGAAATCATCGTAGAGCCTACTAGCAAAGACGAAACGATCGAAATCCTCAAAGGATTGCGAGAGCGCTACGAGGAGCACCACCGTGTGAAGTTTACTGACGACGCTTTGGAAGCTGCAGTCGAAATGAGCGAACGCTACATTACTGCTCGCTGCCTACCTGACAAATCGATCGATGTGATTGATGAGGCTGGAGCCAGGATTCGACTTCGCAATATGTCCAAGCCGCCCAACCTCAAAGAGCTCGATGACGACATCGAGGGCTTGAACAAAGAAAAGGAAGACGCGGTCGCCAATCAAGACTTTGAAAAGGCAGCTTCGCTACGCGACAAGGCAGATAAGCTTCGAAAGAAAAAGGAAGATATCACCCGGGAATGGCGTGAGAAGAGCCGTGAAACGGATGGCATCGTAGACGATGAGGTTATTTCTGAAGTTGTCTCCAAGATGACTGGCATTCCCCTGACACGGTTGAGCACCGAAGATTCGGCGCGTCTGATGGAAATGGAAGCCGAACTGCACAAGCGAGTTGTCAGCCAAGAAGCAGCGGTTTCAGCCGTGGCAAAGGCAGTTCGCCGAAGCCGCAGTGGTCTGAAAGATCCGCAGCGTCCAACAGGATGCTTTGTCTTCGCAGGTCCAACTGGTGTTGGTAAGACCTTGTTGGCAAAGGCTTTAGCCGAATTCATGTTTGGTGACTCTGATGCACTCGTTCATATCGATATGAGTGAATACATGGAGAAACACAACATCAGCCGCCTGATCGGTGCCCCTCCTGGCTATGTTGGATACGAAGAAGGTGGCCAGCTGACGGAGAAGATACGTCGACGACCTTACGCGGTTGTCTTGCTCGATGAAATCGAAAAGGCACACCCAGATATCTTCAACATGTTGCTTCAAGTCATGGAAGAAGGTCGACTGACCGACTCCTTTGGCCGTAATGTTGATTTCCGCAACGTGATATTGATTTTGACCACCAATGCAGGTGCGGATGCGATCAAGAATGAATCGCAGTTTGGCTTCCAAAAGCCAGACGATGATTCTTCTTACGAAAGCATGAAGGCTCGTGTGATGGATCAAATCGAACGCGTTTTCCGTCCGGAGTTCTTGAATCGTCTGGATGACACCATCATCTTCCGCCACTTGAAGAAAGAAGATCTCAAGAAGGTCATCGATTTCGAACTTTCCAAAGTTCGAGAACGCCTACAAGATCGTGGCTTTGAGTTGGAGCTAACCGAGGCAGCGAAGGATTTCTTGATCGAGAAAGGCGCCAACCTCGACTATGGGGCTCGTCCTCTACGTCGCGCGCTGGAACAACGAATCGAGGATCCGTTAGCAGAAGATATCCTGAGAGGAAAATTCGAAGGAGTGAACACGATTATTGTTGATGTCGTCCGGGACGACGAAGACAAAATCGTTCGCCTTGGCTTCCACGGCGAGACTCGCGAGATTCCTGAGGAAGAAGCTGTCGCTGTTGGTGGCGGAGAGGAAGAAAGTTCGGAAGAGCAAGCAGAATCCTAAATTGCAGCATTCAGTGTGAAATCAAAGAGCAGCGGTCCTTCGTGGCCGCTGTTTTTGTTTAGTCGAGTCCTAAGCAAATCGAAAAATCCACGAGCGAAGATTCCATCTAGAATTCTTGAAAGCTTGGCACCTGCGGCGATGATGGTTCATGATTATCCGACCTAAACAAATCATTCTGATTCAATTCATCATGCTTCCCGTTACAGCATATTTGCTTTCGGTATTTGTCTTCGCGCCAGCGGAACTTTCAGTTGATAAACCCCAGTTTTATCTTGAGGCGAAAGAGCTTACCGAAAGCAGTGGAGTTTGCACAACACACCAGGGCGATGTGATTTGGAGTCATAATGATTCTGGGGATAAAGCGCGTTTGTTTGCTTTTGATCGACATGGAAAACTACTGAGCGAAGTAAGCATTTCCGATGCAAAAGCTGCAGACTGGGAAGACATGTGTTCATTTGAACGCGGGGGCGAAGAGTTCTTGGCCGTGGCCGATGTGGGCGACAATCTGTCACGACGAAAAGAAGTGCAAATCTATGTCTTGAAAGTACCTGCGTTGGCCAAACTCCGTGACGACAAGAAGATTAGCAGAAAGTATCACGGGCGTCTTTCGGTCACTTACGAGGATCGCGCTCACAACTGTGAGGGCATTGCATACGATTCGATCTCGCAGACTTTTCTGCTACCGACCAAAGAGAATATCAATTGCCGTTTCTATGAAGTGGATGCTTCGGACATCAAGGGCAAGGAAGATTGTGTTGCCTCGTTTAAGCAGTCGATTGTGTTACCGATGGTAACCGGGGCGGATATTTCTGCTGATGGAAAACAGCTCGTGCTCGCGACCTATGGCATTGGGGTTTTGCTCCAACGCAATGATGCCGAGCCAAAAACCTCTCCGCGCTGGATTCCAGAGGCCGAGTATGAAGAGGCGATGATGCCGTTGCCCCTGAGGAAACAAGGCGAAAGCGTTTGTTTTTCTGCGGACGGAAAACTGTTGCTGACCAGTGAATTTGCTCCGACGCCTTTATATGAAATCGAAGTTCAGACAGGAACGAAACCTGCGGATGGGCATTGAGCCCGCCAATCGGCAATCTTATGGTGAAATCAATGACTTAGTTTGATTTCTGCTTAGCAATTACGTCCGCGTTCTGTGCTCTGTGGCGTAAAGCGTGGTCCATTAGCACCAGAGCCAGCATAGCTTCTGCGATTGGGACAGCGCGAATTCCGACGCAAGGATCGTGCCTGCCTTTGGTGACGACTTCGATCTCGTTACCTTCCCGGTCCACGCTTTTGCCTGCTACACGCAAGCTAGACGTTGGCTTTAATGCAATGTGGGCGACAATGTCTTGTCCGCTGGAAATTCCGCCTAGCGTCCCTCCGGCAGAATTGGATTGAAATCCCTCGCGTGTGATTTCATCTCGATGTTCGGTGCCGCGTTGCTCTACGACGGAGACACCATCTCCTAATTCCACCGCTCGCACGGCGTTGATACTCATAAGCCCGTAGGCAATTTCTGCATCCAACTTGTCAAAAACAGGTTCGCCCCACCCGGCCGGGACGCCAGAGGCAACCACGGAAATCTTGGCACCAATGGAGTTCCCCTCTTTGCTTAGTTCCGCCATGAATTCTTCTAACTGCGGCAATGCAGCGGAGTCTGGAAAGAAGAAGGGATTTTGTTCGACTGTATCCCAATCATGATTTCGGGGACGGATTTTTCCGAGTTGCGAGAGGAATCCACGTACAAGGACTCCATAGCGTTTGAGAAGATATTTTTTGGCGATGGCTCCAGCCGCCACGCGCATCGAAGTTTCGCGGGCCGATGCTCGGCCGCCACCACGATAGTCTCGAAAGCCGTATTTTCGGTCGTAGGTGTAGTCGGCGTGGGCTGGCCGATATTGGTCCTTGATATTGCTGTAGTCTTTTGATCTCTGATCTGTGTTTTCGATGACTAGTCCAATCGGCGTGCCTGTCGTTTTTCCTTCAAATACACCTGAGAGGATTTTAACTTGATCTGCTTCTTTTCGCTGCGTCGTAAACTTGGACTGCCCCGGTTTGCGGCGATCCAAATCCCGCTGGAGGTCTTCCTTACTAAGTTCTAAACCGGGAGGGCATCCGTCGAC
>JBCCEO010000564.1:0-5667 GCA_039030255.1 Planctomycetota bacterium
CAAAGTCCAATGAGTGCAAGGGGCTACGTCAAAGACGTCCCAAATAATAGAACTCCTCTGGCTTGTATTGGTTGACTTGTGCAGCAACGGGGATATCTTTGGGGGCCTGTGGGGGAGATTGGGGCAGAATGGAGGCTCGTGCAACCGTTCGAGGCCGGCAATGCTACTTACTGGAACCTATCGACGAACTTTGGATGACAAGCTTCGGCTGGCCATTCCAAAGCAGCTTCGAGAGGTGCTCGCAGAGCAGAAACTCTTCCTAACGCCGGGTACGGACCAAGCCCTTTTCATTTACACGGGCGATGTCTTGGAAGGTATCGGAGAGATGCTGAGCGGATTGAGCCCTGTTGCCAAGGAGACACGTTCATTCAGCAGGCTTTTCTATGCTCAGGCTCAACCGGCAGAAATTGATAAACAAGGAAGAATGCGAATTCCACCAGGTTTGGCAGGCTTGGCCAAGCTAGGCGGAGAAACAGTACTAGTTGGTGTTCGAGATCGATTGGAGATTTGGAACGCCCGAACCTGGGACGAATTCCTGGTAAACCTGCAGCCAAGTTACGATGAATTGGCTGAGCAAGTTTTCGAAAATGCTCGTAAGGTTGACCAGGATTGATTTTAGAGAGGACTGCAACTGCAACATCGCAGGAACGATCGCGGGATCCTGCTTCAGCTTACGGCCACTAGCTGAAGAGCCACAAGCAGGTTTTCGTCTTCAAGAAGAAGACCTGCGGATCCCGAATATCTTCCAACGGATGTCGGAAGATAGCGTTGGACTTATAACGGATTTATTCCAATGCAACCACCAGCGGCCATTGTGCGGGGACAAGGATGTTTCCGCGGCCCGGGGTGGGTTTCTCTCAATCCAGCATCCCGCCGAGCTACGGGATAGTCTCAAAGCGTGGGTTTCTCTCAGTTTATCCAGTGACTAGATTGAATTAGACCGGCTTTGCGCGACCACCGGCACATCCATTTAATACCTTCAACTGCATGACCAGTGGGCGAGACGCTTCAATACAACTCTGAAAACGATGGCACCCCCATTCATGTGCCGGTACTTTGCAGTGAATTCGTAAAGTTGGCCAAAATTCAGCCTGGCCAGGTTTGGATGGATGGAACGGCTGGGGCTGGCGGCCACACGAGACTTATTGCCGAACGCGTCGAGTCGCATGGCCGTGTGATTAGTCTCGATCGTGATCCCGAGGCAGTGAAGCGCTTGCAGGGCAAAGTTCCTAATCACGTCCATGTAGTTTGCGAATCGTACCATCGCGCCGAGGAATCGCTAGGGCAATTGGAGGTGGAGTCGCTAGATGGAATCTTGCTGGACTTGGGCTTGAGTAGTGATCAACTTGAAGATCGCCAACGCGGCTTTAGCTTCCAGACCGAGGGTGAGCTGGATATGCGTTTTAACCAACAAGAAGGTCAGCCGGTTTGGCAGTGGTTGCAGTATGTAGGTGAGAAAGAGCTGGCCGATACTATTTATCAGTTTGGTGAAGAACGCTTCAGTCGCCGCATTGCAAAACGAATTGTGGAGGCACGGAGACGTGAACCAATCAAGACGGCCGACCAACTCAGGAAATTGATTTATGAGGCAATGCCCGGCGCCCGACGTGCAACATCAGGCAATCGCAAGCACGGCCGAGTAGATCCAGCTACACGTACATTCCAAGCTTTGCGAATTGCAATCAACGATGAACTTCAGATTCTGCAGCATGCTCTGGAAGTCTTCTCAAGCATTCTAAAACCGGGCGGGCGAATGCTAGTAATGAGCTTTCATTCGCTGGAAGATCGCATTGTCAAATATGCGTTTCGAGAGAATTCTTGCTGGGAAATAATCACTAAGAAACCGGTGCAGGCCACGATGGAAGAGATCGCGCGGAATCCCAGATCGCGCAGCGCGAAACTAAGAGTGGCGTGCAAAATTGCTAGCCTTGATTCGCCTTGATGGGTGATTCGAGCTTTTACTATAGCTTTCGATGTATAGTAATCGCTATCGCGAGACAGTGTCAAATCAATAACGGAGGCTTGTTATGCGCACGTACTTGCGCCCGAGTGCGATGCTGGTCCTGGTGTTTGGAATCAGCGTGACGGCTTTGGAAGCCAAAGCACAACCTCCTGCTTGGCTAACCGCGGATCCAATTCCGACTGTCGCAACATCCAGTTTAACAGGCGGCAATATCCCAACCACTTCAACCTGGGGGGATGCGGCAGTTGTAACTGCTTCTGAAAACGAAGGGTTGTTGCAGCCGCCCCCACCGTTGCAAAAGGATGTTCCATTGCCCGTCTTTGAAGAACCGGAAGCCAGCAATACCTACCAGCCGATTTGGTATTATGCTTGGACTTGGCTGCCCTATGACGGTTGGGAGAACAGCGCAGAGCTTGGTATCAATGGCTCCGACGGCAATGCACAGAGTTTTAGTTTTCAAACTGGGGCCCGTTTCAAAAGGAAGACCGAAGCCAATCTGTTGGACTTCCGAATCTCGCACAATCGCACTAAGGCGGGAGGCGTGGAAACGCAAAACAATGCGTTATTCTACGGGGACTACGAACGTTTCCTTGGTGAATCACCGTGGACTTTCTTTGTGAAGAATGGACTTGAGTACGACGAATTTAAAGCTTTTGACATTCGTTACAACATAAACAGTGGTGTTGGCTATAGCTTTTTCAATACGGATGATCTCACCTTGAAGGCACGTTTCGGTGCTGGTGTTTCTCGTGAGTTTGGAGGACCGAACAACGATTGGACGCCAGAAGCACTCTTCGGCATGGACTACGAACATCAGATCAACAAACGCAATAAGCTAATGGCGAAGGTCGACTACTTTCCGAATTGGACTGACTTTAGCGACTTTCGTTTAGTCTCCGACGTCGGCTGGGAGCATCTGATTGACGAGGAAGGAAACTTCTCAGTGCGTTTGGGAGCCAACGACCGCTACGACAGCACCCCCAACGGCCTTCGTCCAAACGATATCAACTACCAAGCCTTGTTCTTATACAAGTTCTAGTTCAAGTTCGTTTTGCGATGCACGTTTGGCAATGGATCCCGAGAACATGTGTCGCTTGTTGCTTCAACCTCAGTTTCCATCACATCGAGGGATGGCACCTGCCAGAGCACATTCGAGATTAGGACGCGGCCCTACCCTCGCGCAGGTTTAGGAATTGGAGGTGCCCATCCACGTATTCGACCACAACATGATCTCCGGCTCTAAGGTTCTCTTTGAGTAATTCACTTGCCAGCTCATTGACCAATTGTCGTTGAATCACACGTTTGAGCGGCCTTGCACCATAGACTGGATCGTATCCCTCTTCAGCCAGAAAAGACAAAACGCTTGGGCCAATCTCCAGGTCAATGTCTTGCGCGACTAGTTGTTCGCGAAGGTTTTCTAAGTAAATCGCCACAATTGCACTAATGTGTTCTTTTCGTAGAGGGTGGAACACGATAGTGTCATCAATTCGGTTTATAAACTCGGGCAACAATCGTTCTTGCAACGAGATTTTGATTGCACCTTCGATTTCCGAGCTGTCTGCCCCTTGTTCAGTTAGCTTTTGAATCACTTGGCTGCCGATATTGCTGGTCATCACGATAACGCAATTTGAAAAGTCTACAGTTCGCCCTTGACCGTCGGTCAGGCGGCCGTCATCCAGAACTTGTAGCAGCACATTGAAAACGTCATGATGAGCTTTCTCAATTTCGTCTAGCAATATCACGCTGTAGGGGCGTCGGCGGACAGCCTCTGTGAGTTTTCCACCCTCTTCGTATCCCACGTAACCGGGAGGTGCGCCGATGAGCCGACTCACGGAATGCCGTTCCATGAACTCGCTCATATCGATCCGAACCATTGCCTGTTCATTATCAAACATAATTTCGGCAAGTGCCTTACACAATTCGGTTTTTCCAACCCCAGTTGGCCCAAGGAACAGAAATGAGCCAATGGGACGGTGAGGATCTTGGAGACCACTGCGACTTCGCCGGACCGCATTAGACACTGCAGCCACGGCGTCTTCTTGTGCAATCACACGCGTGTGCAACCGTTCTTCCATGACCAAGAGTTTGGCTCGCTCGGTTTCCAGCATTCGAGTAACTGGGACCCCAGTCCAATGGCTTACGACGCTGGCAATTTCGTCAGCCGTGACCTCTGTTCTGAGGAGGCGAGGCAAAGTTGCCGCGACTTCTGGCGTTTCCGCTAGGCTTTCTTCCTTTTCTAGTTGTTTCGTCAAGGCTTGGCGATTTTTGTCGAGTTCAAACAGTTGCTGGAACTCGGATTCGGGCACTTGAGATCCTGAAGACTGTTTTTCGCGAATACTGGTTTCTAGCTGGCGGAATTGTAGCTCGGTTTGCTCCAGGTTTTCGCGCACCGACTTGACATCGCTCATACCCAGTTTTTCGGCTTCCCACTGTTCGCGCAAACTCGCCAGCTCTAGTTGCAACGCTGCCATTTCGGTTTCAATTTGCCCAAGTTGTAGTTCGATGCTTTGCTCCGAAGAAGACTCATCGTTGAGTTGTCGTTGGGCTATTTCGAGTTGGCATAGTTGTCTCTGAATGACATCGATTTCAGCCGGGACACTCTCCCTTTCCATCGCAAGTCGACTGGCGGCTTCATCGACGAGGTCGATTGCCTTGTCAGGCAAGAATCGTTCGGTGATATAACGCTGGGAAAGGTGCGCTGCAGCTACTAACGCCGCGTCGCGAATCTTAATTCCATGATGGGATTCGTAGCGTGATTTTAGGCCACGTAGAATGGTAATCGTGCTATCGACAGAGGGCTCTGCGACATGCACCGGCTGAAATCGTCGCTCTAGTGCGGCGTCTTTTTCGATGTGCTGGCGATATTCGTCCAGAGTTGTGGCGCCGATACAGCGCAAGTCGCCGCGTGCCAATTCTGGTTTGAGCAAATTCGCGGCGTCACTGGAACCCTCTGCCGCGCCTGCGCCAACGACGGTATGTAGTTCGTCGATGAACAAGATGATGTCACCGCCGGCATCCTTTACTTCCCGCAGCACTGCCTTAAGTCGTTCTTCGAACTCGCCACGAAATTTAGTACCGGCGACTAATGCACCTAAGTCGAGTGTTATGACTCGTTTGTTTTTCAAGCTCTGAGGCACATCGCCCTGCACTACTCGCAGCGCAAGGCCTTCGACGATGGCCGTCTTGCCGACTCCGGGTTCACCTATAAGAACCGGGTTGTTTTTCGTTCTACGTGAAAGTACTTGTATGACGCGGCGAATCTCTTCGTCGCGGCCGATGACGGGATCGATTTTGTTTTCATGGGCCTTTTGGATAAGATCGATGCCGTATTTGGTTAAAGCATCAAATTTTCCTTCCGGATGTTGGTCCAGTACTCGGGTGCTGCCGCGGACTTTTGCGAGGGTCTCTACGACTTCGGCATGAGACAGTCCGACAAGTTTCAAGATGTTCTGGGCTTTGCCCGGTTCTGCAAGCATCGCTAGTAGCAAATGCTCGGTGCTGATGAATTCATCCTGGAGTTGGCCAGCTTCCTTCGCTGCAGCCTGGAACACAATGTTTAGCTCGGAACTTGGTCGGGCTTCGTTTCCACTACTGTTGCGTGGTAGCCGTTCGATTTCACTCCTAGTAATCGACCGAATGTTTTGCATGTCCACTTGAAGTTTGTTCAAAAGTGGAACAACAATTCCATTGGTGTCTGCTAGAAG
>JBCCEO010000565.1:0-5665 GCA_039030255.1 Planctomycetota bacterium
ACGTCAGGGGATTGGTCGCAGCGCCATCCTGGGCAGATCCTGCTAAGCCAAGTCCAGAAGGAGCTCTCCTGGTCTATAATCCACGTAATTACCTCCAACGCCCTCCCTGGCCTGCTCGTGCAGATTGGTTAACCCTGCCTCGATTTGCAGTACGCACCGTGGGGGAAACGTACGTCAGGGGATTGGTCGCAGCGCCATCCTGGGCAGATCCTGCTAAGCCAAGTCCAGAAGCATAAAGATCAACACAGGTGCCCCGTGGCAGAGCTAATGCCCCAACCAGAGATTTCGTAGGACGACGGTAGATCCGAAACTTGGCTTCCGGGCCAATCTCATTAATACTGCGTGTAGCTAGTCGTGTTGTCCGCTGTAGGCTTGTATCCGCAATCGGAAGCACTGGGGAAAGAGTGGAATAGGCGGGCACAAAGGGAGAGCCAATCGTCAAGCCAGCCGAAATGATGCCCGTGTTATATGTACTCGGATTCGGAGGATTAAAAAACGTAACAGCAAACTCCACCCCAATCGGATTTCCCATATCATCCAGTACTTGTACTGAATCAATACTCTCGATAATAAAACTGCGATTCACACTTTCAAATTCGATTATGTCCCCCACACTGACGAAACCCTGGCCGGCAGGAACCGGACCTGTCGAGTTGATAGGAGGTGGTGGCCCAAATGCGCTTAGAACATCCAAGGGAGCAAATCGCACTTGGTCAGCAAATCCGTCTCCTGTGCGGGCGACCGTCAATACATTGACGTCCCACAGCGTCCCCTTCGCTCCAATAACGTCACCAGTGTAAGGAGGAAACACTTCCCCCATACTCAAACGCGTAGAAGTGTAGTTTCCTGGCGTAACCGTTTGCGTTGTTTGATCAAGCCGCAAATCGAGTCGATCCATAAAGACCGCCACCGGACGGCCCGTGGTTATGGCGCGGATCTTCGCACTCTCAAAGTATTGCTCTACCATCCGAGCCGCTTGCTTGACCTTTCGGTCACGCAGCAAGCTTCGCACCGTGCTTAAGGCGACAGTGGCCATGAGGGTTAAGACACCGATCACGATCAGCAATTCAATAAGGGTGACACCCCGCCTTTGTGTTCTCATACGTTTCACGAATTAAGGCTCCAAGATGATGTCATGGTTCGTGATGTTGTCTTCCGCAAAAGTATTCTCGATTTGCGGCGTGTCAGAAAAATCCAGGAAATTGGGTACGGAGCCTATCTGATTCCGGCGAAAACCATGCAATTCGCCCGGAGCGTCGTCGATGTTCCAAGGCTTTGTACAATTCGGACCATTGGGCGTTTGACTGCTATAGTCATAGGTGAAGTGCGGATCTGGATAGTAATATGGAACCACAGGATTGAAGAAGTGAGGCCCCGCAACGTTGTAGACTGCGGTACCAAACGGCGTTCCCGGACGCGCGGTCGGCCAGGTCATTCGAGCGTAGACAATCGGCACATCATCACTTGGGTCATCCACCGATCCAGCGTTGTTCACGAAATCAAGAATCACGCCGAGTTGCGCATCTTGCCCGGCGGACAATATCAGCGGAACCAACGTCCGTGGCTTCCAATCCTCGTCCATGACTTCAGTGCCAATTTGATCTCGAAAACGCCAATCTGTCTCCAGTGGATCCATTGCATCAGAGCCAGCGTAGCGAACGAGATCGCTGTTGTACCCAGCAGGCCAACGCAACCAAACGATCGGCTGCCCCCAGGCGTCATGGAACTCCAACAAACCATCGTTATCGGCATCACCAACTTCCGTAGGTCGGAAGTACTCCAAAGCAGAAGCACCATTGAGGTTGCTGGTTGAAACAAGCAAATACAGCAACTCGCTCGACTGCACCTTGGCATTCCAAGTACCAATGGTGATGGGGTCACCGCTCGCAGCATAAGTACCGCCGTAGTAAGGCGCTCCCCCCGTACTGCTTGGCAGGAAGGTCACGCCATTAATATCTGGCATATCGAAGCCATCCCACTCTGCTTGATAGTCACTATTGTCACGCAAGCCATGAACGCGATTCCGAAGAGCCGCATACATGACGCCCCAGCCCGGAGGTAGCGGCCGAAACAACTTCACTGCGCCCAACGTGCCTGCACCGGTGCGATATGCCACGGTGTACTCCGATGGACCGTAGAGCAAATCACTGACTCGATCAGGCATCTCCATCCGCATCCAATCGCGCAACATCAGCATTCGAATTCGAGCCAACTCTCCAGGAGGAACCCGAGAAACACGCGCCAACTTGGAATCGCCCGTCGCAATCTGCTCACGAAGATTCACCCCAGCAGTGTTGCCAAGATTTACGTTTACCGCGCGATATCGATACTCTTCCCAACGCGCAAGAACAATCTCGTTGATCTTGCTTATGGTGCTACGCGATCTCGCTACGCGTGCATCGGTTTGTGCTCCGGCAAGGGAATACAAAACCATGCCAACCATCGTGCCCAAGATGGCAATGGCCACTAGCAGTTCTACCAAAGTAAAACTCGGCCGAAATCTAGGAGATTCTTTTCGCTTCGTCATAGTTCTTTTTCCGCAAAGGCCATGTCGCCTACAGATTTATTCCGCAAGCAATCATCAGCACGTCAGGCGGAAACCCAAAAGATCTCAAGCTGATACAGTTGTCTCAAAAAAAGGCATCAGCGGCACGCAATAGTTCCCTATTCACTTCAGTGCAACTAGCGTGCCGACTACGCCTTATCCGTCGATCGAATTCTCCAAAGTGGAGTCGGCAAAATTGGTGATGTTGTCCAGCTGTGCGCTTGGCTGCCCAGAGACCTCGGTATAACGACTAAAGCCACTGCCGCCACCTGGAGCCAAAATGTTCATTTGCTCACCCGATGGATAGCTGTAGAAAACCGGCACGGCGTCGTCTTGCCCCTGCGGCAAGCCACCATAGTTTTCGTCAAGCCCCGCTGCAACCAACTGAAAAGATTCAGGATTGACGTAACGGAAGTGGAGATCATTATTTTCAATGACAGCAGCTGGCACAGCCGCTGGATCGGCAACATCCGTGTGTGGAATCGTCGTATTGATATCCGCCGATTTATAAGGCCGACAAACACCGCCACCGCTAGGAGCATAGTGATTGTAGAATCGCTGATCCCCCGTACTTCCTACGGTTTTGGAATAGGTTCGACTATCGAAATAACAAATCGGTCCTACCGAGCGCGAAAACGAATAGGTTGGAACGAGGTCATTTCCGCCTGGGGCGCCAAACAAGGTGCCTTCGTCTGTCGACAAGGTGTATTGGACGCCATTCAACTCGACGACTTCAACCGACAAAGAACCGTTTCCGAAATCGTGGATGGGTGAGTTCCGAGTTGGGTTGTACTGGATGGCCATGTTGTCGCCACCAGGACTATATTTATCGGAGGTAATCTGGACGCCGTTTTGCGTGATGAAGACTGGTCCACCAACGCCCGAAATCGGGAAAACTGGGTCATCGCTAAAACCGCCCAAGAAAAACACGAGGGCTTCTGGGGGATCCATGACGCCGCCCGGCGCATTATTGCTAAAAGTAAACAAGCGATTGGTTGAGCCCGGGAAGGTCGAGGAAAACAGAGCAATCTCGGATTGCGAGATACTAGGAAAGACCTTGCGCAAGTGGCGGGTCAGCGTTGGCAGGTCCGAACCGTCGGGAGGAAAATCTCCATACTTGGTTTTGTAGGCAGCGACGGACATATCGATATTGGCAACCTCGAATTTCATGGCTGCATTCGACATGCTTCTTCTTACTGCTCCAATTGCGGGGAGCAACAAACCGACGAGGATGCCAATAATGGCGATCACTGTTAGCACTTCGATCAAGGTGAAACCCTGACGCTTGCTACAGCTTTTTCTGTTCCGAAGTATTCGGTTGTACATGGTTCAAAACCTCCGACTCATTTGAACGCCCCCCGAGTCACTCCCCGCGATCAGTTGGCAAATTTGGGTGTCTTATTTCAAAACTTCAAGTTTCACAGATGCGTTTGCTCATGTTTGTGCGACGCCACAGCGAACTGCATGAGCCCGCTGCGGAATCTGCGTTTCGCTTTACGCCAAGGACGAGATCATCGTTACCAAGGGCATAAACAAGGAGATAACGATAAAGCCGACCGAAACCCCAAGGAATACGATCAACAGTGGCTCGATCAATCGCGTCAAGCCTTCCGTCATCACGTTGACTTCGTCATCGTAGGTGTCTGCAACTTTGTAAAGCATGGTATCCAGCTCACCCGTTTCTTCCCCTACGTCCACCATGTTTACAACCAACTCGTCAATAACGCGTGCTCGCATCTTGACCATGTAGAACAGGCAGCAAAGGACAGCTCCCAAGCCCGTGGCAATACCGCCAATAGCCAGCAATGATTCCATGGATTCACTTCCCTCGGTGCGCCCGGCTGTAAGTGCCACGGACAAGATCATTACGCCCGGGAAACTCCCCATCAACATCCAGAAAAACAATGCCAGGGGATGAAAGCCAGGTGTGGAATGATCCCGCATCGGTTTGCATATCACTTCACCTTCCCGAATCGCCTCAATAATCTTCGTGAAGATCCGCTCAAAGAGAGCGTTACCCGCAGTTTCGCGAGTAATGTTCAAGGCTTCCAAAATCGGAACACCAGAGGAAATCAGTGTTCCGAGCGTTCGGGTGGTTCGAGCCAAAATATTCTTTTCAACAAGTGTGCCGAACACGGGTAATTTCAGGATATACATGTCGTATCCCATCCGCCCATGTCGGAACTTGCGGAGTAGCTTACTGAACAGCCAATAACAGAAAGGTATCAGTAAGAGCAGGAACCAATACGACACGATGTAATCGCTCATCGCGATCAACAGCAGAGTTGGCGGTGGTAACGTCAAACCAAACTCATCGAACATTTCCTTAAAGGTTGGAACGATGAAGGTCATGATCAAGGCCAAGATCAAACCCGCGATCAAGACAACCGCGATTGGATAGATCAACGCCCCTTTCACCTTACGCTTCAATGCTTCGGCACTCTCCAAGAAGTCTGCAAGACGTTTCAGGATGGTTTCCAAAGCACCGCCGGCCTCGCCGGCTTTGATCATATTCACGTAAAGACGACTGAAAACCTTCGGGCACTTGCTCATCGACTCCGAAAGCGTGGACCCCGTTTCAATCTCCTCACAAACATCCATCAAGGCATTCTTGAGCTTGCCCGGCTTGTTGTTGTTTTCCAGGATCTTCAAACTTCGCAGAATCGGTAGACCTGCATCCTGCAGAATAGATAGCTGCCGCGTGAAGGCACAAATGTGCTTTGTCTTTGCTCCACCAATAGCAAACGGACGCTTCTTCTTTTGCCCAGGCGCGGTCTTGGCTTGACCTTTCTTCACCTGGATCTTGGTAACGAAGTAGCCCATCTGCCGAATAGTGGTTTGCGCTTCTTCTTCGTTCTCCGCCTCGATGATATCTTTAATCTCTTGGCCGGTCGCGTCCATTGCCTCAAACTGAAAAGTAGGCATGGCGTTTTCCTCGTTACTAAAGCTAGTTGAAAATTATGCTAGGAAAAAATCAGGTCTCAACAAGAGAGTAACCTAAAACCGAAGCATTCATTTGCTCACCGCACAAACGTCTGCTTCCAAGTTACCCTCTTCAAAACCCTTCGTCGATTCTTGTTCTGTCTTACCTACCCAACGTCGCTGGGCACGGATTACGAT
>JBCCEO010000566.1:0-5663 GCA_039030255.1 Planctomycetota bacterium
CGCTGGGCTAGTAGACGATCAGTTGCCCCTCATCAACGTTTTGATATGCGCAGGGCCAGTGACCGGTTAGAAACCAGTCCCATTGGGAGACTAAAGGCTTGGGCAGAGTGATTTCCTTGGTCTCGAACAAAAGGACTAGTCCCGCTGTCCAGGCGGCTTGATAGACGGCACAGTTGGGGGCATGCCATGTGTCTCCGTTCTCTCGAAAAGGAACTTGCTCCTTGGCTTGATCCGTGACATGCTTCGTTGTAGATTGCCAAAGCTCTTGTAACTCATTGGGCAAGCCGGCATCAGAAAGGCGGAAGGAATCCATCCAAGTTTGATGCTCAATCCGAATCGACTCAACACCCGTCGATTCGAATCCAGGCCATTCATCCCAGGATTGAATCTTGTATTTTGAATCGTTTGGTTGACCTATGTTCTTCAGCCACGGAACTTTACATAAATCGATGGCTTCCGGCTTTGCAGTCATAACAATCAATTTGGACAAAGTCTAAGAATTGAGCTTGCCTCAAATGTATCACCTCCAAATAGGACATCAAGTCGCTTGAGGCCGTCCTTCAAGCATCCTTGTCTGCCGTAAAACAATCGAATGCTTCCTGAACAGTATTGAAATGAATTTCAGCCACGTCAGCGACTTCTGCATAACCTCCACCCATGACGACAGCCGTTGGGATACTTCGCTGGCGAAGTTCATTCAGTACATAGCGATCACGTTGGCGTAGGCCCTCTTTGGTCATTTTGATCCGGCCCATTCGATCGCCATGAAACGGATCGGCACCGGCGACATAGAAAGCAAAATCTGTTTCGCTTAGCGGCAAGCCCGAATCGAATACAAGCTGAAGTTCGGAAAGATACTGTTCGTCAGTGGTGCCATCGGGCAAACCGATATCCAAATCGCCATTTGTCTTACGGAAGGGATAATTCCGATCGCCGTGCATCGAGAAAGTAAAAACATGCGGATTGCCTGAAAAGATCGAGGCAGTTCCGTTGCCCTGGTGGACGTCAAGATCCACTACCAAAATTCGCCGAATACTCGGCCTGGTCAACAGTTCTTGGGCTGCTACCGCCACATCATTGAATACACAGAATCCTTGTCCCTGGTCTGCAAAAGCATGATGCGTTCCGCCGGATAAGTGCACCGCAATGGAATCATCAAGAGCGGCGAGTGAAGTGGCAACTGTCGCTCCTGTTGAGCGTAGGGAGCGTTGCAACATTTTTCGAGACCAAGGGAAACCGATTCGCTTTTGATCTAGTTCCGACAATGTTCCTTGAGACACCGAGTTCAAGTAGGAAGCATCGTGAACGCGTTGGAGTTGTTCGTCGCTGGCAGCAGGAGCAGCACGTAAACTCACGCTTTCCCCTAATCGGCTTTGCACCAATTCCCGAGTTGCCCGATACTTTGTAATCGGAAAACGATGTCCGTCGGGCAGCGGCAATTCGAAATGATCGCAATAAAAGACCTGCATTTAGCACTCGGGGTCCTGATATGCCAAAGGGTGAAATTTACAATGATGAAAAATTCTACGCAGCGAGCAAGTCGCTCTACATTACCAACCTTACGCACCCGCCACTTCGGCTTGGAATGCTACGCATAGATTCCCTCAAGAACAACTAGCATCGTTACTAAGCTTCCCATTTTCTTTCCTGCCCCTCTCGAAATCCAGCCGTGAGTGACTTAGAAATCCTGGTCCAAGAATCTAGTTTTCTTGTGGTAAACAAACCCTCGGGCTTATTCACACAGGCTGCGCCGGGAATTGCAAGCTTGGAAACCATATTGCGAACGCAACTTTTTGGCGCCACCATATCCGACGCCAATCCATTCGTGGGACTTCCGCATCGATTAGACAAAGGGACATCGGGCGCTGTGTTGGTGGCTCGGAATCAACGCTCCTTGAAACGGTTCGGCCAACAGTTCCAGAGTCGAAAAGTGCAAAAGTACTATATCACGCTGGTCGAATCGAATGCCGCAACGTTAAACGGTCGACTGCAGGATTACGTTGGTAAAATCCCAGATGAGCCCAAGGCGAAGGTCGTCACGAAACAAGAAAACGGGCGTGAGGCCATTTTGGATGTTCGCTGTATTCATGCCAATGGGCAGTGCAGCTTGATGTTAATTCGCTTGCAGACCGGGCGTATGCATCAAATCCGCCTGCAATTGGCTTCACGGGGATTCCCCGTCTGGGGAGATCGATTGTACGGAGCCCAAGCCGTCTTTGAGCCTGAGACCAAAGAAGAAGCAGTCATAAAGAGGCCGCCTCTTGATTTGGAGCATATGACCGCGAGCTGTTTACCGCTTCATGCTTGCCGTTTGGAATTTTTCCATCCCAAAAGCGCGCTTCGCGTCACAGCGAATGCGAACTTGCCTAGAGTTTGGGATGCTCTACCGGGAAACATGTCCGAGCAGGCAGAATCGCTTCTGGCAAATCTGCGTGATCAAAGCGAACTCGGTGAGCACTTTCGGTAACTCGAATTCGTAGGGATCGCCTTGTTTTGATTCCACGTCCTCTATTCCCCTCCCATGAAGCTCAATTGAATTTCCTCGCGTCTGCGGGGTAATAAGTCTGGAGGCGTTCTAGGCATTATCATTGCAAACGAAAACTGAAACTAGAATTGAATATCCAGAGTCAATCCGTCGTAAGCCAACTCGACGCCTTCCGGCAACTCCTGATTGATTTGTTCATATTCCAAATCGTGGGAAACGTGTGTCAGGAACGATTGCTTTGCTCCTACTCGTTCGACCGCTTGCAAGGCTTGTTCGAGGTTAAAGTGCGTTGGATGCTCTTCTCTTCGCAGGGCATCGACAACGAAAAATTCGCAGCCAGCTAAAACTTCATAGCTTTCCTCCGGGATATGGTTCGTGTCCGTGCAGTAACCTACATTCCCGAAGCGGAAACCTAGCACTTCATATTTGGGACCATGCTGTAATCGCATGGGGTGAATTCGGGCCCCCAAAACTTCAAAGGGGTCTAGCCCACTGGTTTCGAATTCGAGTGCCGGGATGGCCCCCGGATCAGTTTGAGGGCCTTGACGAAAAGCATAGTCAAAGCTGTGTCGAATTCGCGATTCAACTTGGGGTTCGCAGTACAAAGGCACGGCTTTGCCAAGTCGAAAAGGAAACAAACGCAAGTCATCTAAACCGAAAATGTGATCAGCGTGCTCATGCGTGAACAACACGGAATGTACGACGCCAATTTCTTCACGCAACAATTGTGTGCGAAGGTCCGGCGGCGTGTCGATCAGCAAGTTCCCCTCCGGAAGGCCAATAATTGAAGAGGAACGAGTACGCTTGTTTTTCGGGTTCTGGCTTTTGCAAACTGCGCAAGCGCAGCCGATTGCTGGAACTCCAACGGAAGTACCTGTCCCAAGCAAAATGAATTTGCCCGCTATGTCTTTGGAGTAGAATTCTTTTGGCACTGCCAGATCTCGGGCAAACAGAAGCGTTAACAAGGGAATCGAAAATGCATGCAAAACAGGAACGCGAACCCACACAATCCCTGATCGCCCGCCTCAGCCTAACCCATCCTAATCGAGCAGATTCTATTCATCATCTTGATCGCCGTCATGGTCTGGATGAAGTGGATCGTCAGGATCAAAAAAGAAATCACCGAGCCCTAGCGGCAGTGAGCTTCCGCCCAAATCTTGCTTCTTGCGTCTGGCCATATTTTCAAGATCCACGGCATCCTCACCCAAGCAATGCTCTAAAGCCTCGCGCCAGGCTTTATCTTTTGCAATTGGGTGGTCCTCATTCTGCGCAAGTCGCTTGATTGCGAATCGCAGTAAATTTAAGCCATCTCGGGCTGAAAAATCCAAATTCAATTCGTGGGATCGCTGCAAGAACTCGACCGTCATCGCCAGCATCTCTGGCTCGGCGAACGGCAAGTGATACTGCAGGATTGCCATCTCGTCTTGGCGATTCGGGAAACCCAGCGGCAGAGTGGGCTGGAGTCGACTCAAGATGTAGTCGGGGATTTCATAAGTACTATCATCCTGGTTCATCGTGACCGCGCAGCGAAAGTCTGGATGAGCCTTGATGGAGATGCCCGCCACGATCGACTCGACGTACCTACGTTGGTCAAAAAGCGGCGCCAAGCTCGCCCAGGATTTTTCATTCATCCGATTGCCCTCGTCGAGCACACAGACGGCACCACGTAGCATTGCAGTAACTAGTGGCGAGGCGTGATAGGCGATTTTTCCAGCACCGCTCAGCACCGGAGTCACCAACAGGTCTTCAGGACGCGTATCGGCCGTGCACTGGAAAACATACAAATCCTGCTTGCGAATCTTGGCAGCCGACATGGCCAAAGCCGTCTTGCCAATTCCAGGAACACCGACCAGTCGTGGTGTTAAGGGCGTGTCTGTTTCGTCCACCACGATCCAGCAGGCAAGCAATTGCTTGAGCACTTCACCTTGGCCAATCCACTCCGCACGGTTTTCCATTGGCGCGCCAAGTTTCAACTCGACGCCTTCTATGACCACCTGACTTTCACTCATGTTTTGCAATCAAAAACACCTAAGGCGAATTGGGCGAGACCCCAAGATTTTCCGAATAATTGTCTCACGTTCAATCTACCCCTTGAAAATGCCCTCGCCAAGCAGGGGGAGGAACTGTCGTTCGTGGAATCATGGGTCGCTAGCCAAGAAGCGTTTGTAATCAATTGGATTCGTACCCTGGCTTGGATGCGTGATCTCTGCAGTTCTAGACTTGGTTTCGCGCTAAGCAATTTGATGACCTGGTTTAGTCGATTCACTCGTTGAGAAGGATAAAACGACTCTGGCAAGTCAATCTGCAGTCAATGTCCGGGTTGTCTGCGAGTAATTAGGATTTGGAAACGCTAATTTGGAACTCGTCGCATAGGCTGCTGCCTGTCTGACCTTCCTTAGCCAAAAAAAACGAGCTGGTTTGGTGCATGCGTTTCCTAAGATATAATCGTCGGACACAAAGATTTCGCCTCGACTTTCGAAACACAGCAGGAAGAGGCAGTGCGCATTGTTGTCTGAACCGGGCGTCGTTTTTTTGGTAGGTGATTACAGCCTCGACGTTCCTTGTTTTCCGAAGGAGTTGGTGATGGTCGAAGATTCGAGTTCCCCTTGGGATAACCATGTTGAATCGGAAGGGCCGAGCGATGCGACTGAATCTCCTTCAACTTCCGACACTCCCAAGGGGGACGCTGCCCTGCCGCCAGAAAAGAAAATACAGATCGGACTGCGAGGCTTGCTTTTCATGGTGCTGCTGACCGGCACCGGCTTAGGATTGCTTGGTAAGCTCTATTTATCTTCTCCTGAAATTGCTATCGGAGTCATCGGAATATGCTCAGTTGTGCTTCCCTTTCTCTTCGCGGTCTTTCTTCTGGTATCACTTTCCAAAAGGTCTGATTCTCCAGCCCGTATTCGACTGTTCGCCATCTTTATCTTGATCTCTCCGCCGATTGGTTTAATGGGGACCGCGCTCCTGTCGCGAGCGCAATTTCAACGTGCAGGACCACAAGGATTGGCTGCGCTGAATAACATGGAGTTGCTCGCGAAGCTCCCGGCAGAAATTGATCAGCCTTGGGTTTGGGACGAGTACGAGGGGCGATTGGCGGCCGACAAACTGACGACGGAGGAGGTTGATGCGGCCTTGAACGAATTATTGAAATTCATGAAATCGAAAGGCCCAAACG
>JBCCEO010000567.1:0-5662 GCA_039030255.1 Planctomycetota bacterium
ATTCGTAGCCCAAATCCCACGTACTTCCTGCCAAGAGTAGAGGACAACTTTCGAAGAATAGGTAGAGGACTCCCTTCGCCCGCCTAGCACCGGACAGAATTGCCAAATACCGCAACTTGTGCAATTAAGCCGCGTGTAACAGGTAGCCCAGCATTATTCGGCAAGTGCGAAAAGTTGGGACCGGCGAATAATTTTGCTCTACAATCGACTGGGATGAACGCGTCTCCATCGACGAGCGTTAGGAACTCAGCTAAGCAACCTTCGTCCTGCGAGAAAAGAAACAATGCGCTTCAGTGTGCAGAACTTTGCCGCTTGGATCACCTCAATATGCCTCATTTCGCAGGCTCTCTGCTACCCTTCTCATGGCATGTTTTTCTTGCTCGTCGTGCTCCCGATCATTATCTTTGTCTTAACGCTTAGTTCACCCAGGGAAGATCAACCCAACGACGCTGTTTTTCTTTGGCTGCTCCGCTTCACGACTCGAACGTTTGTGATTTCATTCGTTTCCTTGGTTGCCGTCATTATTGCAGCCAAACTTTTTCCACCCGTGGCCAACATCGTTTTCTTTTTCCAGACTGGGCATTACTAACTAATTCAAATAGAAGGCCCGATTTTGCCGCGAGCTATTCCCGGTTTCACCTATTGAGTATCGACTAGTCACCATAGCAGCAGAGCGTCGATATGCGTTTCTCAATAAAAACAGCTTTCGAAATTTGCACATGTGCGATCGTATGTGTGTTCGTTTTTAACTTGATCACTAAGCAAGATCGTGAGCGAGCTGAAAGAAACGAAGCGTTCAAACAAACTTACGGCGCCACCTATGGTCACCATACGATGGTTGAAGAGAAGCCAGTTTGGAATGTAGTCTTCAACGACGTCCCCAAAGCCGATTTTCCGGGCGACCTAGAATTCGAACGTATCGAGTTTAAGTTTTGCACGATTGACAGCGAACAAGTCGCTCGCATGCATTCAATCGAGAATTTAGAATGCCTGATGTTTACGAACTGCAATTTCGAGCGCGATGCCATGATAGAGATGCAGGAATTAAAAGGAGTCCGTTCGATCCTTTTCTGGAACTCGACGTTCGATCCCACCTACCTAGAATTGCTGGCCAAATCGCAGCAGCTCAAGAAAATCATCTTGAAGGGCTCTGTAGTTGCCAAAGATCTCGTGATTGACCTCAACCGACAAAACCCCGATCTTTCAATCGAAGTTTATCCTTGAAGGAAGGAATGTACTGCGCAAGGCCTACGAGTGGTCAAGCGTTGGGTTTGCTTATACCCTTTCATTCGCTTTTCAATCGCCCGCGTTTTCTGCCCAAGGCGGAGTTCCAAACCAGTCTTCCATCTCTTTCAAGAACGGGCTCACGACTTCTTCAGATTCCAATTTTGCACCCAAATCTCCTGTTTCGGCAATCCACGTGTCGAGGGCAGCACGCATTTTGTTTAACACTCTGCGGTGCTTCCCTGAATCGGCCAAGTTCTTTAACTCAAAGGGATCTTCCTGAGTATCAAACAGCATTTCTTCCGCAAATGGTTGCATCAAATCAAGCGGCGGTCCTTCCAATTCGCCGGCAGCCAGCAGTTCTCTCATCAAGGGCTTGATGAGAAAACACTTCTCTTTGTAGCGGTTCAAAGTTGGAAAGCCGGCTCCTTCGGTGTAGTTCCGAACGTAGTGGTAACGTTTGTCCCGAACCGAGCGCTGTCGCACGACCGTTTCGTCAATGCGGTCACGAGCGCTGAAGGCATAGCTGCGTGGTTCCGACCGATTGGGACCAACGAATACGCGGGATTGCATTCCAGCTGGCGGTGTGATCCCAGCTAGATCCAAGGTCGTCGCTGTGATGTCTAGTAGGCTAATGACGCGATCACTTGCGTCACCGACAGTAACATGTTTTGGAGCCGGAAAGTTCTTGGGCCAATGAATAATCAAGGGCACATGAATTCCGCTATCGAAGCACCAGTGAATGCCTCGAGGCTCCAGCCGACCGTTATCACCAAAGAAGATGATGATCGTATCATCTGCAGTTCCATCATTCTCCAGTTGCTCCAAAATCCAACCGATTCGCACATCCATTCCTGATGCCGAATTCAGATAACGAGCCCACTCGGCGCGAACAACGGGATGATCTGGATAGTAAGGTGGTGGAATAACATTCTCGGGTGTCGCAACTTTCGGGTGCCATTCTTCCCCTACCCATGGAACTCGCTTCTTTTCTTTCGACCTGCGATCGTAAATATCATATTCCGCTTCCGGCATATTGATCTGGGCGAAGAATGGTTGCTTATCTTTTAGGCCCTCCCACTGCCCCGTGGAATACAATTCACCTTCGTTAACAAAATTCAAATCCAACTTGCCCGTTCCGACCACGCGTGATCCCATCGTTTTGATATTGGCTGTGGTATAGCCCACATCCTGCAAGCGATGCGTGAGCGGTCTAACACCCTCGGGCAAGCGATAGTCGTCTTCGCGATGCGAACGCATGTTGTGCATGTCCGTCGTCGTGGCGTACATGCCGGTCATAAATGCTGAGCGGCTCGGAGCACAAACCGGAGAGGTCGAATACACGTTGGTATAGCGAATGCCGCCCTCCGCCAAACGATCCACGTTCGGTGTGCTAACGTTGGCAGCTCCGTAACAGCCAAAATCCAAATCAAAATTCTCCGCAACAATCCACAAGATATTTGGCTGCCGATCCTCTGCTCTGACCATCGAAGCAGTACTTAAAAAGAATGCAACGAGAGCGAAGCTGATTCGACCAAAACACGAACTGGAGAGAGTTGACATGTTTGCAGGACTCTTAGGGTAAATCGTAGAAACTTGTGTGCGGGTCAAACGGGAGATCGACTTGATCTTTAATATTGAACACACCTGATCAATTTTGAAAATTTAATATACTGCTGATTATTGTAACTGGCCCTGGCAGGCGATGGTAAAGATGCGGAGGATTGCGTTAGGGATGCTACAGTATACCGTTCTGCGTTTTGCCGACTCAAAACTGCGAGGCGTCGAGCCTCCCAATTTTGCCCTAAGAAATCTTGGCAACCAAATATCGCAACTTGCTGCATCCAGATAACTACCTTAAATTCTTAGGTCCTCGAGCACGTATTAGAACTTGATTCACAAGTGAGATTCAAATGAAATCCCAATTGTTATGCTCTCTCGCTATCCTTTCAGCTTTCATCGGTTGTTCGAAGTTTGGAGAACTTGGGTCCAACGATTGGGATCGCTTCATCGCGATCCAAGACGGGTTCGATAAAGGAGACTTCGAATATGTGCTAGCCGAATGCCCCAAGTATCTTGAAGATTATCCAAAGTCCGACGAAGCTTGGAACGTTCTCGGCTGGGCGCACCTAAAGTTTGACGAATTTCCGGAAGCAGAGGAGTGTTTTGACAGAGCTTTGGAACTCAATCCGAAATGTGATAACGCTTACGTTGGCAAAGGATCTATGTATCGTAAGTTGGGAAGTAACGATAAGGCTAGGGCGTCCTACGCTGAAGCAATCAAGTTGGTCCCAGACAACGCCGAAGCTTACACCAGCTTGCTAGTGGTCGAGTTGCTTGAAGGCAATCACCAAGCAGCAGTAGACGCTGGCGAAAAAGGCTGGCAGTACCGCAAGGACTACGCTGTAATCCCTGCGAATCTTTCTATTGCGTATCACTTCCTAGGGGACTTCGCAAAACGCGACGAGTTTTATGCTCATGCCAAGCGGCTTCAGTACTACCGGATGGATACTCTCGATGAGATTATTTCTGGCGAGTTGACTTTATCTAATGATTAGTGGTTTAAGCGAAGCGTAAGTAATTTACATTTGCAGCCCTTGCACACGGAATCGCATGCCATGTTTGGCTGGTTCAAGCCGCAGTGTCCTTTGGACTCGGCAGCGAAACGATGGATTGAAAATCGTTTGCAATGGCTATCCGGGCAATTCGGACTCGATGTTTTCACCCGTCGAGCCATGATCTTGCCGACCAGCGATTTCTTTCCAGATCCGATGGACGGCAGTCACAATAGTGTGCGCAATTTGCTGGACCAAATATGCCGATACATGGACGTGAATCCGAAGCGCGTTGAGCTCAATCTCTTCACGAACAAGAACGACCTCGGTTTGGTCAATGAAGCAGGCTTGTCAGTGCCCTCCGGTTATGCGGGTCTGTACGACAAACAATTGGGCAAGACGGTCATCCATTTGGACATCGGAGAATTGTCCAACTTGCCTGATCTAGTCGGAACCATGGCCCATGAGCTCGCCCATTTACGATTGTTGGGCGAGGGTCGCCTTTCAGGTGACGAATTCGACAATGAGCTCCTTACCGACTTGACGGCTGTATTCCATGGTTTTGGTATCTTCTTGGGAAACTCGCCAAGGAATTGGCCAAGCCAATACACCAAATGGCCAGGGACGGATCTTAATTGTCCCGAATACATGACTTTGCCGATGTTCGCGTATGCTCTGGCGCACAGCGCTTGGTTTCGCCGTCAGGAAAAGCCAGAGTGGTTTTCCTTTCTGTCTTTTGATTTGAAGCCCAGCTTCAAGCAAAGTCTGCGTTACTTGCGAGAGACCAAGGATTCGACATTCGCGCCGGACGAACATGCTTGATCGCTTTTCCAATCTAGGGTTCATGACGGGCAACCAATTCCGAATTGAAACGGAGTAAACAGATGTTTGGCTCACGCACTCTGCTAGTAGCGTTCATCGTCGTAGTAGGATTCATCACATCCAATCTTGCAAATTCCTGCCTTGGCTCGCAACGCGGTCCCTATGCGTATCGAACGATCGAAGAAAGAGTCCACAACTCGGAGCTAGTCTTTCTGGCTCGTATTACGGAGATAACCGGCGAGCGTGAGGAGCTGGGACAAACGACCTTTTGCATCGCATTTGACGTCGAACAAGAATTTAAAGGCAGCTTGGGTGAAAAAGATTACTTTTACCTTTCTGCCAAACGCGATTCGATTGAAGCTTGGATCAAGAATAAAGCTCGTCTTGTGCTGAATTCCCCAGCCGATATGTACCGGAATTCTGAGAGTGCTCAAGTGCTGGTAGATCTATCTGCCGACGAGTTGCAGCGATTGTCCCTAAGTCCTCGCGGCGTACTGCGTTCACTCGAAACGGAGCGGAGCATTCTGAAAGCCATTCGGCAAAGCGCGGAAAGTCTCCCTGGAGTGAATCGTGTTCGCACTTTTCAAATGATCACGGAGGACGAGTTGGTGCGGAAAGCAGGATTGATTGTCCAAGACGGAAATCCCATCGCCTTTGTTGCTGTGGATAAGCCGCTTGAAAAGTGGGCTAAAGGCAAGTTTTCGTCCGCCGATGCGTCTTCGCTGCAATTGGCAGCAAGGGCACTTTCACATTTTCGCTCGCAGAGTAACGCGGCGTGGATCAAGAAAGAACTGGCGAAATCCGAAACGAGTGCAGAGAAGAAATCGCTTCTACAGAAAGTGTTGAAGGAATGGGAACGACAGTGGAACGCAAAGTCGAAATAGACGCTGATCAATCGTGACTGTGTTTTTCATCAAGGTGTTGCCAGTAGTCATTCAGCCACCATAATCGCTTGGCGCTTCGAGCGTTTCCTTCAACGGCGCAAGGAAAGTAAACGTGCTCCTCTTGGTAACCGAGCTTTTCAAGAAACTCATAAGCTTCTTCAGATACGGAATCTCTAC
>JBCCEO010000568.1:0-5655 GCA_039030255.1 Planctomycetota bacterium
CAATCTTTCATTCTACACACCGAATCGCGCTCTTTCTTACACTGATCGTCATCGGGCAGATTCAGCAGGACTGTAATTCTTTTGTCGGCAGATAGTTTGGGAAAACTTCTTCTGGCCGCGTCCAATTCTTTTTTTGCTAAGCAGTAGTCCTATTAGGAGCCACTGCTTCTAGCCCAAACTTGGCCTCAATTCCGTGAGCGTCATCGGCCCAATTTCATGAACTCAACGTTCTGCAGAAAGCGCTTCGGCCAATCTTCGGATTGCCCCAAGTGCTACGGGGGTATTGTTATGGGCGACAATGCCCCCACTTTTTAGTATTGCCATGTTTCAGCCCAACTACCGACTTAATTACGCGTTCAGTATTGGCCAAAGAGAGCCTGTCGCCGGCCCATTAGCTGATGGCGCTCAAGTCGTTTCGCCTGTGCAGCAATCGGTCGGAGTATTTGGAATAACGAAAGACGGTTGGAACAGTGTCTTCGCGGTTTTCGACCAGGGCGCGATTAGCGCAACAAGATTCTTTACCACGCTGACCTTGGGTTATTTTTGCAGCGATGCAGAGCTTGGGATCTATGCGGTTGGAATAACTGTGTTGCTATTGGCTCAGATGATTCATGAGTCTCTGATTGTCATACCCTACTCGATGGCTCGCCAAGACAAATCCGCTAGGGCTCCGGAACGCCTGTACTCCGATGCATTGATAATACATTTCGCGTACTCACTGGTCGCTACCTTGGTCGTAGCGTTTTTTGGGCTAGTCGCAATAACCCTGCGTCCCGACCTGTTCGTCGCCTACTGCTTGCTGTTGTTCGCGTTGCCTGCAAGTTTGCTTGCGGAATTCATACGAAGATGTTGCGTCGCACGATTGAATGTTCGGCTGGCGATGTGGTTGAGCATAGGAAACTCGTTACTACAAACGGTAGCGATATTAATACTGCTTGCGAACGGATTGCTGAACGCGACCGCGGTGTTTCTAACGATCGGTATTTGCTCTTGGGCTATTTCTGCCTACGGACTGTATGCAATCGGTGAAGCCACGCATCAGTGGAAAGGTCGTGCATTTGTGAAACGTTGTCAGGAATTCTTGACGAAGTCTCGCTGGTTGGTCGCATCGCAAGTCGTCGCACAATTCTACTTTCACACTCCCGTTTGGTTTCTCGCTTTCTTTAAGGGTGAGGCAAGTGTTGGTCATTTGGCCGCCTATATGGCCTTAACTAAGTTGCTAAATCCTGTCGTCCTAGGTTTAAGTACCAAGCTCTGTCCGACCTTGGCTCAGAAGCACTCAAGTGGAGGCTCGCGTAGTGTTCGAGGCTACGTCGTTCGCTACTGCCTGTCGCAAACTGTGTTGGTGGGCGCCTATGGCTTCGCGTTGTTCTTCATTGCAGAGCCGTTCCTGCTCTATGGTTTCGATCTAACCTCTGAATTTTCCATTGAGATGATCGTCCTGTTGCTGATCGCGAATGTATGGTTCGGTGCGGTCAGTATGGCGCTCTATCACGCCTTGAACGTATCGAATTCTGCAGCGACCAACTTCAAGATAAATTTAGTTGCCATCACCGTTTGCCTGCTTGTGGGCAACTTTAGCATTCCAGCCTGGGGTGCACTTGGCGTAATCGTTGCGTTACTGTCTGGAAATGTAGCGTCCACTTCGGTTCAGGCCTATGCATTCTTTTCAGGTAGTGCGGAGGGCTTCGAACGTGGCTAACTCCGCTTCGTCCATAGCGAGTCTACGCAGTCAACTCACCGCTCAGCCGCACTCGAGTTCATTTGACTGGCTTGCAGGTCCGATTCTGTGCATGTGGATGTTGATATTTACAACGTTCACGCCAACAAGCCGCGATAATCCGAACTTCTCTGCCAGTCTGGACATTTTCAGTTTTGCGAAGCTCGCAGCTCGCGCAGGTTCCTTTGCGTTGCTGAGTTTGCAAATCGTACTTATCCCGGATTCAAGACGAACCTCCCGAATTCGGCTCAATCTAGTTCCGTTTGTAATCTTTTTGCTGTGGGCACTTTGCACTTGCAGTTGGTCCGCATTACTGACGATAAGCGTCTTCCAGACAATTTCTCTATTGGTGCTGGTTCAGCTTGCGTACGTAATTGGCTGCCTTGCCGATGACACAGAGAAGATTACACGTTGTCTAAAGCATATGACTTTGGCACTGTTTCTCTATAGTCTCGTGTTGTCAATTCCATTCCTGATTAACACAGGAGCGGTGGATCGCTTTGCATTCGACTTTGCACACCCAACAACCGCTGGATCCACAGCATCGATTGGGTTGCTCACCACAGTGGGAGCGGCTGTCGTCTGGAAAACGCGATGGTCTCTAGCACTGATTCTCCCGGCCGCCGCAGTCCATGGCGGCATTATGTTCGCTGCCTACAATCGCACGGCGTTGGTAATTGCAGCGATTGCCATTGCTGTCGTAGCAATTCTACAACTTGAGAGATTCTTGTTGGGAGTAGCAATGCTCTCGATGGCCACGCTCTATACGGCATGGGTGCTATTCGACCCAGCTATGGAGCTTGTACAGAAGGTAGGAGGAAACAGCCTACAATTCCTAATGCGAAACCAGTCGAGCAGTGAGATTGCGGACTACAGCGGTCGAGGTGAGCTTTGGGCGGTGATGTGGGAGTCATGGCAAGAGTCACCAATTATTGGGCACGGCTATTTTGTAACTTCTAGCACCGGTGGCCTGGACATATGGGGACGCGTCAATAACTACACGGCGCACAACTTCTTCTTGCAGGCATTATGTACAACGGGAGTCGTGGGACTTTCGATTCTCTTTCTAGCCAGCGTCCCTCTACTTGCGACTCTGCTAAAGAGCCGGCTTGGTTCTACAGCTGAACGAAGGGTTGCAGCGTTTTGTGGAAGCTGCTTCGTATGGCATTTGCTCTGGGCACTCCCCAACTCTGGATTCTTAGGACCGATCGCGCCCCTGTCCGTCGCGTTTTTCGTAGTGGTTGGCTTACTCCTCAGTGGAATTGAATGCGATGGATCGGCGACGGATGAGTCGCTAGCCATCGTAGAACGGAGTCCCCTGCGATGAAAGTCCTACTTTGCCACAACTACTATCGCCATCGCGGCGGTGAAGACTTTTCCTTCGAGCAGGAAGCTCAGATTCTGCGTAGCCATGGACATGATGTCATTGAGTACACGATTAGCAATGACCAGATTCCTGACCTTGGAAAGCTCGCGCTTACGGCAAAGACATTTTGGAATCGACAAAGTTATCGTGAGGTCTTTGAGCTGATGAAGCATCACAAGCCAGTCGTGATGCACTGTACCAACACCTTTCCCCTTCTTTCCCCGTCAATCTACCAAGCCGCGAAACAATTCAGAGTTCCAGTCCTTCAAGCCTTACGAAACTATCGGCTCATCTGTCCTGGTTCATTGCTGCATCGCCAAGGCGAGGCTTGTCACCAATGCGTCCGCAAGTTCGTTCCGGTAGCAGCTATTCGTCATGGATGCTACCGCAAGGATCGACTGGCCACTGGTGTGTTGTCTGCAATGTTGGCAACCCACCGGCTGTTTGGAACCTGGAAAAATCGAGTTACGGCCTATTACACGCCAACGGAGTTTGCCCGTCAGCGTTTTCTAGATGCGGGATTTGCACCCGAGCGTATCCACGTAAAGCCCAATTTTGTTGCTAGCCCTATTCCGGTAGGTAGTGGAGACGGAAACTACTTTATTTTCGTTGGCAGGCTAACTGTTGAGAAAGGTATAAGGCAACTGCTTTCTGCCTGGCAAAAGGTTTCGGGGAACTGTGGCCTGCACTTTATTGGCGCTGGTCCACTTTCGGCTGACATCAACGAGGCTGCAAAAAGTGATTCACGCATTCGTTGGTTGGGTGAGTTGCCAAATGAGGAAGTTCTTTCGCGAATTGCAAGAGCTCGCGCCCTGGTATTCCCGTCGCTCTGGTATGAGACATTTGGCCGTTGTATTGCCGAAGCATTCTCTGTAGGCACTCCAGTAATCACCACACAAGATGGCGCAATGGCAGAACTTGTGCGAGACCAACACGATGGAGTTCTGTACCCCGCAAAGAATGTCGAACTGCTCGCCGCAGCATTGCAAAGCTTTTCAAAGGACTGCTCTGATCGGAAGGCGTTTAGAAAGAATGCCTTTGAAACGTATAGAGCTCGCTTTACCCCAGCACAGAACTACAAGATGCTCCTTGACATCTACCACAAGATCGGTGTCAACGGCATAGACGACAATGAAGCTCTGCCAAAGGATCAGCGTTCTGAAGATGCTTGTCGAAAGTCAGCGGAGGCGATTCTATGACAGATTCAATTTTGAATTGGCCAGCAAAGTATGACGTGCTCGGCGTCCGAGTAAGTTGTACGGATTACCACGCAACGATTCAAGCTATTGTGCTTGCAGCAAAGGCCAGCCAGTCGGCGATTGTCTCGATGCAGGCGGTGCATCCAATCGTACTTGCAAGCCAGGATAATGAGCTTCGTGAAATTGTAAACGAATTCGACATTGTGGCTCCGGATGGACAGCCAGTGCGCTGGGCGCTGAACTGGCTTCACAATCTTAATCTCTCGGAGCGTGTTTACGGCCCGGAATTGATGTGGCGCCTGTGCGAGAGGGCGGCTAGTGAAAACTTATCTGTCTATTTCTACGGCAGCACAGCCAATGTCCTGGAGCAAATGCAAAACAGATTGAAGGCATCGTTTCCAAATCTTCATATCTCTGGTGCAGAGTCGCCACCGTTTCGCGATCTCGGCAACGAAGAGCTTGATGATGTTGTGAAGCGAATCAACGGGAGCAAAGCAAAAGTCGTTTTCATCGGACTTGGTGCTCCCAAGCAAGATCAGTTCGCCGCATTAATCCGTGCCGATGTCGATGCCGTTCTTGTTTGCGTAGGCGCCGCCTTCGATTTCCACGCAGGGGCAAAACCGATGGCACCCAATTGGATGCAAAGGCGTGGACTCGAGTGGCTGTTTCGATTCTGTAGCGAGCCCAGGAGACTTTGGAAGCGCTACCTGACGACCAACTCGGTCTTTGTCCTCAAACTGACGCACGCCCTCGTCGGCCGACGATGCAGGAATCTGTTCCTCTCAACAAGCACCCCACAATCCAAAAAGGCTTGATCCAATGGCAAAAAAAACGATTTTGGTAGCGGGCGCGGGTGGCTTCATTGGAGGGCACTTGGTTGCGAGGCTTCTCAAAGAACAACGGGTAAATGTAATAGCTGTGGATATCAAACCACTGAATGAGTGGTACCAAGTTTTTGATAGGGCAGAGAATGAAGTTGCGGATCTAAGCATTCGTGAAAACTGCCGTTCGGCTGTTGCTGATGTATCCGAAGTTTACAACCTGGCTGCCGACATGGGAGGGATGGGCTTTATTGAGAACAACAAAGCTCTTTGCATGCTCTCGGTTCTCATAAACACCCACTTGCTTCACGAAGCCGCCAATGCCGATGTGGAAAAATATTTTTACGCTAGCTCCGCTTGTGTCTATAACGCCGACAAGCAGAGAAGCGAGAAAGTGGAACCCCTGGCAGAAACGGACGCCTACCCTGCGATGCCTGAAGACGGCTATGGTTGGGAAAAGCTGTTCTCGGAAAGGATGTGCAGACACTTCCGTGAAGATTACGGTTTGCAAACCCGTGTAGCTCGTTTCCACAACGTCTATGGGCCGCA